>DATCKK010000209.1:0-2676 GCA_036562325.1 Cytophagaceae bacterium
CGGCAGCGGTAATTAGAAACGGCAAGATCCTTGCCAATGTTGTAGCCGGACAATCTGTACATGAAAAATACGGGGGTATTGTTCCCGAATTGGCTTCACGTGCTCATCAGCAAAATATTATTCCGGTAGTTCACCGCGCACTCTCGGACGCTAATATAACAAAAAATATGCTAAATGCCGTAGCTTTTACCAGAGGGCCGGGTCTTTTAGGATCTTTACTAGTTGGGGTTTCTTTTGCAAAAGCTTTTGCTTTGGGATTGAATATTCCTCTGATAGAAGTTAATCACATGCAGGCACATATTTTGGCACATTTTATTGATGATCCTAAGCCTAAATTTCCTTTTATATGCCTGACAGTGAGCGGAGGGCATACCCAACTGGTGAAAGTTACCGATTACCTTGACATGGAAATATTAGGTGAAACTCAGGACGATGCGGTAGGAGAGGCTTTTGATAAATCTGCCAAGTTGCTGGGGCTTCCCTATCCGGGTGGCCCATTGATCGATAAATATGCGAAGGAAGGGAATCCTAATGCATTTCCTTTTCCGAATGTGGATACTCCCGGGTTGGACTTTTCATTTAGTGGAATAAAAACTGCAATTTTGTATTTTCTACAGGAAAACCAACGGAAAAATCCGGAGTTTATACAGGAGCATTTAAATGATATTTGTGCCAGTATTCAGGGTAAATTGATTGATATACTGGTTAAAAAATTGGTAAAGGCAGTTGAACAAACAGGAATTAAAGAGGTTGCTATCGCCGGAGGAGTTTCTGCCAACTCAGGATTAAGGAATCGTTTACAGGCAGAGGGTGACAAGCGAGGTTGGAATGTATACATACCACAGTTTCAATATTGTACTGATAACGCGGGGATGATAGCTATGGCGGCTCATTTTAAATACCTGAAGGGAGAATTTGCGAGCCAGGATATAAATCCGGAGCCCAGGCTTGCTATATAGGCAACAGTTTCCGGTATTTGATTAACGGAATTTAAAGAGAATTATGTCGAAACAGAAAATTTACGATAAGGTAAATATTAAAAATAAAAAAGCTGGTTTTGAGTACCATTTGCTTGATAGCTGGACAGCAGGGATTCAGCTAAGTGGTACTGAAATCAAATCTATCCGGCAAGGGAAGGTAAACCTGTCGGATGCTTATTGCATGTTTATGGGGGATGAGTTATTTGTACGAAATATGCATATAGCTAAATATGAGGAAGGAAGCCATTATAATCATGAACCCTTACGAGACAGGAAGTTGTTATTGCAAAAGCGCGAATTGAAGAAAATGAAAGCCGAATCTCAGGAAAATGGTATTACGATCATTCCTGTTCGTCTTTTCATCAATGACCGAGGATTGGCGAAGCTGGATGTGGCTGTGGCGAAAGGTAAAAAACTTTACGATAAGAGGGAGAGTATAAAGGAAAGGGATGTTAAAAGAGAAATGTCCAGAGAAAAATATTAACAAGGTAAACAGTTTAATTTTATAATGATTGACATCGCCGACAATTTTGGGATTTGTGCATTGAGTATTGTACCTGTACGTGCTGAAGCAGCACAACAGGGGGAAATAATCAACCAGTTGTTGTTCGGGGATGTATACACTGTACTTCGCTTTTCGGAAGATCATAAGTGGATAAATATAAGTTCTGCTTTCGATGATTATAAAGGTTGGATAGAGGTAAAACAGCATAGGCCGGTAAACAGGAGTTATTTTGAAACCGTCAAATCTTCCAATTTTCCTGTCTGTAAAGATCTGATTGGCCTGGTAAGAGGAAAAAACCGATTTTTCCCTATTGTTTTCGGTAGCACTTTACCTTATTATGAAAGTGGATTTATAATGCTGGGAGATGAACAGTATATTTTTGAAGGGAAAGCAGGATTAATAGAAAAATCAAGCTATAAAGTAATAGAAGCCATTGCCCGCCATTATTTATCGGCCCCATATCTTTGGGGAGGGAAGACACACTTTGGTATAGACTGTTCCGGTTTTGTTCAGCAGGTATTTCGATTATCCGGGTATTCATTGCCAAGAGATTCCATGCATCAGGCAGAAGCGGGTACAGAAGTGAGTATTCAGGAATTGATACCCGGCGACCTGGCATTTTTTAAAAATGCCCATGGGAATATTATCCATGTCGGAATTGCTATGGAGCACCGCCAGATTATACATGCATCCGGAGAAGTCAGGATAGATTTGCTGGATGACAAAGGGATTTTTAATGAATCTACCAATAGTTATACCCATAGATTAGCTTCCGTCAGGAGAATTTTGAAATAATTCACCTTTTTTCTTACCTTTGCAGTCCGTTCTTGGGACGGGTGTTTATATATTAAAAATCAAATGTTTAACTAAATTTTCAGTCGGATTGCTCTACGGCTGAATGTATTTAAGAGCAGATAAAAACTATTATGAGTAAAAACGAAGAGTTTAACTGGGAAAGCTTTGATTCCAAAGGATTTGGTTCAGGGTATTCTGAAGCAGAAAGAAAACAGTTAGAAAGCCTGTATTCAGGTACCATGACCGAGGTAGCTGAAAAAGAGGTTGTAAAAGGAACTATCGTAGGGATTACAGACAGAGATGTTATCCTGAACATCGGTTTCAAATCAGACGGATTAATTCCTCTTTCAGAGTTCAGAGATATGGAAAATCTGAAAGTAGGCCTCGAAGTAGAGG
>DATCKK010000211.1:0-7369 GCA_036562325.1 Cytophagaceae bacterium
GTAAAATAGCCCAGCCCCAGCCCTCTGGGAATTGCTTATTTAGTGTTTGATTTTTTGGTAGTTTACTATTGTCCGCTGTTGAATACCGTCAAACCAATCTGGAATTAAAAGCTGCAGGCCTGAGTGAAGTATAATTCTGGAAGTTTTAATCTTATTAATTTCCGGATATCTTTTGTGTTAAATGTATTGTTTGCTTGGCAGGGCAGATTGCAGGTTGAACTACATTTACTCATTCTGTTTTTCTTTTAAAAATTCAATTGTATACTCCCCAAAATACCAAATTTGACGGGATATTTCATCTATATTTCTCTTTATGGTTTCTCTGTGTTTGTTGTTGTTAATGAGTTTGTTATGGTATATTGCAGGTGGTTTCTGTCCATATTTTACATAGACAAATAGCCTTTCCGGTTTTAATGCCCGTGTTTTGAAAAAGTTTAAGAAACATTCCCTCTTAAGGGAAATAACTTTTGATTAACCAATAAATAAACATAAGATGAAATCTGGCTTAATTTGTTATTTCAAATCAGCTTGGAGATGGACCCAGCTTCTTTCTCTAATTCTGATCTTTCATTCATGTAAAATAAATAATTCGGAAGGTGTTGCTTCAGAAACTAACCCTACTGTTTCTTCACCAGGTAATATCAATACCGTTCATTTCTTTCTGGATAAGAATGGAACGCCTCATTATCTTGTGAAGCATAAGGATAAGGTAGTCATAGATACATCCTCCATGGGATTTGAGTTTCAAGGGCAAAAGCCCATGAATACCGGATTTGTTATTAAGGGCACCTCTAAGAATGCGTTTAATGAAACCTGGGAAATGCCTTGGGGAGAACAACGAAAGGTAGTTAATAATTACAAGGAATTGGTTGTTCAACTAGAAGAAGCGGAAGCACCTAACAGGCCATTAAACATATATTTCCGTGCTTATGATGATGGTATTGGTTTTCGTTATGAATTTCCTGAGCAGGCAGGAGTTGATACTATTATCATCATGGAAGAGAATACACAATTTCAATTGACGGGAGATCATATGAGCTGGTGGACACCGGGGGACTGGGATACTTATGAGCTTCCTTATCAGACTTCCAGATTATCTGAGATTGATGCATTGAAGTTTAAGAAAAATGACCTGGCTAATAGCCATATAAAGAACAATGCGGTTACTACCCCCTTTACTCTTCGTACGGAAGATGGTATTCACATGAGTTTCCATGAAGCTAATCTGATAGATTATGCAGGTATGACGTTGAAGGTAGGGGATAAAAATTATTTAATGCAGAGTGAACTGGTGGGGTCTGACCGATTAGGTTATAAAGTAAAACGAAGCCTTCCTTTTGTTACTCCATGGAGAACAATTCAGATTGCTGAAAAAGCAACAGCATTGATTGAGTCGAGACTTATTGAAAATCTGTGTGAGCCCAATAAAATAGGAGATGTAAGTTGGTTTAAACCAAAGAAGTATGTCGGTATCTGGTGGGAAATGCATATAGATAAAGCAACCTGGGATTATAAAAGTGGCCGGCACGGAGCTACTACCCAAAATGCCAAGAGATATATAGATTTTGCCGCAGCCAATGGTATCAAAGGCGTATTGATAGAAGGATGGAATACCGGATGGGAACATTGGATAGGTTTTGAAGACAGAGAAGGGGTATTCGATTTTGTAACTCCTTATCCTGATTATGATTTAAAAGAAGTAGTCAGGTATGGTAAGGAAAAAGGAGTGGAAGTGATTATGCATCATGAAACTTCTGCCGCTCCTCGTACTTATGAAAAACAATTGGATACAGCGTATGCTCTGATGAAAAGCCTCGGTATCCATTCAGTAAAGACAGGTTATGTGGGCCCTATTATTCCTAAAGGAGAATATCACGATGGCCAGTGGATGGTTAACCATTTTCAAAGGGTAGTAGAAAAAGGAGCAGCTTATAAGGTAGCTATTAATGTACACGAACCTATTAAACCTACAGGTTTGCGTCGTACCTACCCCAATCTTATATCAGCCGAAGGCGTAAGAGGCCAGGAGTTTAATGCCTGGGCAAGCGATGGTGGGAATCCTCCTGAACACATATCGATTGTGGCGTTTACACGAATGCTGGCAGGGCCGATTGATTATACTCCGGGTATATTTGATATTACACTCCCTACTAAACCCAACAATCAGGTAAATTCTACTCTTGCCCAACAATTGGCGCTGTATGTAGTGATTTATAGCCCTATCCAAATGGCTGCCGATTTACCTGAAAATTACGAAGGCAACCCGGCATTTCAGTTTATTCGGGATGTGGGAGTAGATTGGGAACAAACGAAAGTATTAAATGGAGAAGTAGGAGACTTTGTCACAATCGCCAGGGAAGAAAGAGGAACAGGAAACTGGTTTGTTGGTGGTATTACTGATGAGAATGAGCGAGAAATGACTATAAGTTTTGATTTTCTGGAAGAAGGGAAAAAATATGAGGCCATTATTTATAGAGACTCTCAGAATGCGCATTTTAAAGACAATCCTACGGCGATTGATATAGTTAAAAAAGAGGTAGATAATACTTCTTCCGAAACAATTAAACTGGCTAAAGGAGGAGGATTTGCGATAAGCTTAAAGCCTGTTAAATAAACTCTTAAGTGGTTAAAGCTTAAAAATACTCTGGATTAATTTTGGGGTTTGGGTAATGTTAGGTAACAGGGAGAGGTTAGGCTTCCTGTTGCCTTTTTTTATTTTAAAAATTTTAATTTATCCAATATTTATTTTTTGCGGATAGTAGTGCCGGTTGGAAAACCTGTAATGTTTGGTGTTAAAAAATCAATTTGTATTTATTGTATTTTTCATATTAAATAAATAACTATTTGTCGAAATTTTGACCTGAAATAGTCGTATTTTATGTGAATATTTCGATGTCTATTTTACTTTATTTAATATTTTTTGTATATATACCAAGTCCTAACCAGATATAATATGATATTGAAATCTACTTTTAAAACGAAAAGATTAATCATTTTAGTGTTTTTTTGTACTCTTCTAAGTTTTACTTCGAGAGCACAAATTGTTGCCGGCTTTTTTGGAGACTGGCATACCCAGGCCGAGTTAAATCAGGTGCAGTTTAATAAACTGACAGATGTTTTTTATGCCTTTATTTACTCGGACTATAATGGTAACGTTTATCCTACTACTCCCAGTGGCATTAACAATATCCTGACGCCAATGGTCACAAAAGCTCACGCGGCAGGAGCCAGAGCTCACGTATCCCTGGGGGGGGCTAATAATTCAAGCTCATTAAGCTCGGTAATTGGGAACGCAGGTACCAGAAGTACCCTGGTTAACTCCATTAAGAACTTTATCCAAACTCATAATCTGGATGGTTTTAACATGGACTGGGAGTTTCCTTCAGCTGGTGATGCCAATAATCTGGCTCAATTTATGGTAGATATGCGAGCTGCCATGAATAACCTGGAATCCGTCATGGGTAAAAAGCTATATCTGTCTGCGGCGGTAGGCCCGTTGCTTTGGAATACAGATGGTATCAATAGTTCATTTATAAATCAGTGCGACTATATTTATGTAATGGCATTTGATGCGCAAGGGAATTGTTGTGTGTGTGAGACGAACCATTCGGGAATGAATGTAGCTAAATGGAGTATAGAAAAGTGGACAAATATTGGTTTGCCTTGGGCAAATTGTGGTGGATCTACCGCTGCTAAAAATGCTCCAAATAGCAAGATTGTATTAGCTATTCCTTTTTATTCAAATTCACATCAGGCATATAAAGATTTTTCTGCTTCAGATCCTTCCGGATTTTATAATGATGCGGATGGATTTTATAACGGGCAATATTATAACTCCAGGCCAATGATTGAGCAGAAAATCAACATGATTATGAATACGTATGGAGGGGCTGGTGTTTGGTGTTGGGAGCTGCCTAATGACAGAAACGACCAGTATTCCTTGCTTAATGCGATGTGGAATGGCATGCAGCCATACTTCTGTCAGGGTCCCGGAGCTGCAGGTACCATAACAGGAAATAATACCGTTTGTGCAGGAGCTACCGGAGTTACATACTCCATACCTGCTGTTACAGGAGCAACCAGTTATGAATGGACAGTTCCTTCAGGAGCCACTATTACTTCAGGGGCGAATACAAGAACCATTACGGTTAAATTTGGAAGTTCAGGAGGTAATGTAACAGTTACACCAAAAAACAGTTGCGGAAATGGTACTTCCTCCTCAATGGCAGTTACAATAAATGATGTGCCTCCAACTCCTGGCGCGATAACAGGGCCTACTTCTGTTTGTCCTAACCAGACCGGTGTGAATTATTCAATTAATCCTGTGGCAGGGGCGACAGGTTATGCCTGGACATTGCCATCCGGTGCCACTATTACTTCAGGAAATAACACAACCAGTATTACAGTTTCATTTGGAGGATCTACAGGTACCATTTCTGTAAGAGCTACGAATGGTTGTGGCAATAGTACTTCATCTTCAACTCTTAATGTAAGTTCATCCTCCGGAGCATCCAATGCAGGAGCTATTACCGGAAGTGGAACAGTTTGTGCAAATTCTACAGGTAATGTTTATTCTATTGCACCTGTTAGCGGAGCTGCTGGATATAACTGGACAGTTCCTGCAGGTGCAACCATTACATCAGGTTCTAATACAAACAGTATAACTGTTACTTTTGGCACTACCGGTGGTACTATTTCCGTAACACCTACCAGTAGTTGTGGTAATGGTAATCCGTCTTCCAGGACTGTAACTGTCAACAGTGCTCCCGGGGCTGCAGGTACTATTACAGGTACAGCTTCGGTGTGTGCCAATGGAACAGCAACTTATTCCATATCTCCTGTTTCCGGGGCAACCGGATATACCTGGACAGTTCCTTCAGGAGCCACCATCACTTCAGGAAATAACACAACAAGTATAAATGTAAGCTTTGGTTCTACCAGTGGTAATGTCACTGTAACCCCAACGAACGGAACATGTTCGGGAGCTTCGGCTTCACGTGCTGTTACTGTAAACACGGTACCTGCTAATCCGGGTACAATAACAGGTAATGCTTCGGTTTGTCCCAATACAGCCGGAGTTGCTTACTCGGTAGGTGCAGTATCAGGTGCAACTTCCTACGTTTGGTCGTATTCAGGTAACAATGCAACGATTAATGGAGCGGGTAACAACATTACAATAAATTTTGCCGCTAATGCCACCTCAGGTAATTTGACAGTTGCAGCTGTTAATAGTTGTGGTACATCCAGTACGTCCAGCAAAGCATTGACTGTGGGGACAGGGTTAAGCGTGACTGGAGCTTCCCGATGCGGAAGCGGACCGGTTAACTTAACTATAAATACTCCCGGAGGCCCTTATCTATGGTACACTAGCGCTTCAGGAGGATCGTCTATACATACGGGAGCAACTTATAGCCCTAATGTAACCACTACTACTACCTATTATGTAGAGCAATCAAGCGTAACATCTGGACAGGTAGGTATGACTTCGGCACCGCCTACGGATGAACAGGTATATGACCCGTATTCGGCTTCAAGGGTTTTCCCGACGAGTGCCAATACTATGAACTTTAGCACATCTCAGCCAAATGTTACAATCAATTCAGTGGACATTTATACTGGTGCGGGCTCTCAGGCTTACCTCAATAATTTCTGGATTACAATAGAAAATAGTGCAGGAAATGTATTGTTTACTTCAGCTAAATATTCTATTCCAGCCTCGTATCCAACGCCAAATCCCAAATTTAAAACTGTTACAATAAATCATTTGTTGCCAACAGCAGGAAATTATAGCATGAGAATATACTGCGATCCTCAGGCGGATGCTTGGGGGCAGGTGGCGAAAGGTCAGACCATGCCGGTTAGTGATGCCTCAAATACGGTTACTCTTCTAGGTGGATACAATTGCTTTACCAATCTTAAATTTCAATATGGTTCATCAGGAAGTGCTTGTGGCCGAACACCAATAGTAGCCACGGTTAATAGTCCTGCCACTACAGGATTGACTGTTACAGCCAATAGCCCGATCTGTTCAGGAACGAATGGGCAGGTAACGGTTCAGGGAAGTCAATCCGGAGTGAGTTATCAACCTTATATAGGAGGCAATGCAGCAGGTACAGCGGTTACAGGAACAGGTGGAAATATCAATTTAACAGTTAACTCTGCCAATCTGTCGGCCGGTAACAATACGATTACTGTAAAAGCAACCAGTGAAGGATGTGGAACGGTGGATCTTACTTCAAAGCCTGTAATACAGGTTAATCCGGGCGGGGCGCCAACGATCACCTTTAATAATATAACCAAGACATATGGTGATGCTTCGTTTACCTTGAATGCTACATCGAACTCCGCAGGAGCGATGACCTACTCATTGGTAAGCAGCACCCCTGATAACATAGTAACAGTAGCATCCAATGGCCAGGTAACGATCTTAGGAGCAGGAACAGCAACAGTGAAAGTAGATCAGGCAGCTTCTGGTTGTTATACAGCCGGATCAGCGACAGCCGTTATAACCATCAACAAAGCGAACAGAACCGTAACGATTACCTCAGCTAATTCAGGCAATGTAGGTGCTACAATAAATCTGACACATACAGTAAGTGCCGGAACAGGTGCAGCGAGCTGGAGTGTAACTAATGGAACAGGTACAGCGAGCTTAAGTGGTACGAGTTTAAGTTTAACCGGGGAGGGTACTGTAACTGTAACGGTAACAGTAGCCGCTGATGCGAACTATAATTCGGCAACAGCGAATCAGACGATAACGATAGGAGCCGCTCCGGCGCCAACGATCACCTTTAATAATATAACCAAGACATATGGCGATGCTTCGTTTACCTTGAATGCTACATCGAACTCTGCAGGAGCGATGACCTACTCATTGGTAAGCAGCACCCCTGATAACATAGTAACAGTAGCATCTAATGGCCAGGTAACGATTTTAGGAGCAGGAACAGCAACAGTGAAAGTAGATCAGGCAGCATCGGGAGCATACGGAGCCGGATCAGCGACAGCCGTTATTACGATTGAAAAAGCAGACCGTACGGTGAATATTACTTCTGCGAATCATGGGTTTACCAACAATACCATTGCTTTGGCCTATTCAGTAAGTGCTGGCGGAGGAACAGCCTCCTGGTCCGTGACGAATGGAAGCGGTACAGCAAGTTTAAGTGGAAGTACATTGAGTTTGATTACAGCGGGTACAGTTACTATTTCCGTAACAGTAGCGGCCGATGCGAATTATAATTCGGCAACAGCGAATCAGACCATAACGATATATCAAGGCCAGACACAACAGCCGGGTGAATTTACTGAATCTACCAACACGGTATATCAGGGTGATGTGGGGGTAGTGTATACTGTACCTTATGTTGAC
>DATCKK010000213.1:0-3119 GCA_036562325.1 Cytophagaceae bacterium
CATTAATATGACTCTGACAAAGTTTAATATTGCTTTCGCAAGATTAAACACTGCTACTGTAAGTGATTTTACATAATTAAATATACCTTTGAACCCTCTAACAATCGTATTTGGTAGGTTCTTTATGAAAGTGAAAGCGGATTTTAAAGATTTTCGTATTGAGTCAGCGAACCCTTTTATGGCTGTTACAGGTTTTGTTTTACCTAAATTAGCAAATAAAGTTTGCAACGACTTTCTCAAACCATGTTCTTGTATATATTTGGTAGCGTTTGTGATACTCTTAGTCCAGATGTTGATTCTATTGAGAAAGCCTTTTGGTATGGCAAACAAAACGTTTAAGAATCTAGAAAAGATTGACGTCTTCTGAGGTTTCCCTGCCATTTTAGCGATTTCTTTATTAGCCTCTTTATTCGCTTGTTTTATTAAATCAGGGAAAAATTGTCCTAGACCAGCCTTCTGTATCCTATACCTCATTGAAGCCCTTAGGGCTTTCATAATCTGTGACTGCGGGTCCATTCCAGATGCAAGTAGTTCGTCGTATTCTTGTTTCATTTTGAGTAATTCTTTTAATGCTTTCTTAGCATCTTTGCTTAAGTTTCTCGTGGTTAATGGAAGTAATACTTTGTTTAATCTTTCAAGCCTTGTTCTTTCAATAGATCTGAAAAATTCAATTGCTCCCATAAATGAGCTTCCTACAATTTTTATTCCTTTTAGAGCTAGTAATGGTCCTATAATTGCTCCTAAAGCCCTACCAAGCAAATTCAACATTTCAACGTCAGTTTGGCTTACTGAATCACTTATAAGTCCAAGTGCTTTTGCAGCAACTTCTACTATTTTGATTATCGGTGTAAAAACAGCTCTAATTACTTCTAACATTGGGACGACTACTGCTTTAATTTTTTCCATTGTGGATTTAAACCCTTGGTAGAAGCTGTTTAAGAAGTTAACGACTCTTACGTATATCATGAATAAGTCTTTTACAAAATCCCACAATCCTAAAGATTCCAGCAACCATTTAGTTTCAGCACTTATCCTACCATATCTCAATTCAGTCAACGAAGATGCAAGTTCCCAGAAGCCCCTTATTACCAATACAACACGGTACCATAGTTGGTTAAGACTCTCAATTACACTTACGATAAAATCTCTGATTCCTAAGAAGTTTGCTTGATAAGCCGCATAGAATGTTGCAGCTGCAGCAATTAATGGACCAAATATTTTAGATACTTTCAATAAAGTCGCGGCAAATTCTGCAGACCTTTTAGTCAACAAGAATAACGAGCTTCTGATTAATCCTATATATCCGAAGAATATTCTAATCGCACCAGCTAATACTAGCGAGACACCAAGTAAAGTTGTCATTGTAAAAGCAAATCTTACTAAAAACCGGTTAGCTTTAACTATATTTTGAGCTAACAACATGAATTTATTTGCTAAATTGACAACAGCTACTGCAGGTCCTTCCATGTGTTCTGCTATCAGTTCATTTAAGTTGTGGATTCTCTGCCTTAGTATCTTCAATTGCTGCCCAAGTGTTCTATCAATGATGTATGCCATGTGTTCAGCTACAGACATTCCTTTAATCATACCTTGTCTAACTATTTCTTGCATTTCTCTTAACTGGTCGGTCTTTTCCCAGAACAGCTGTAATACCGAGAATGCCTCTCTGGATCCGAATGCTTTTCTTAAAGCATAAATATTCTGAACATTTGCGATATCTTTAAAATCTTTTTTGAGTCTGTCGATCAGGTCTGCAATGCTCATTAAGTGACCTTCAGCATCTACTATTGGGTAATTGAATTCCATAGCAGCTTCAACTGCACCCTGAACGAATGCCCTTAACCTGGTACCTGCCCTGTGACCAGGCATGGTCTGCTGTAATAGACCTAATGCTGCTAATTGTTCTTCAAGGTTGTAAAGAACTGCAGAAGCGTCAGCATTCAAGTCGTTGAATGCCAATACCATCTGATGACCTTCTGTGTTGAATGCTCTAACTGCTTCTGTTAAACCACCAGCGAACATATCGATAAATTCAGCGTCGGACATTTCTTTGTAAAGATCTTTGAAAATACCGTAACCTGTTACAAACAACTGTGCCATTTCTTCAGCACTAGCTCTGGTAGCTTTTGCAACTATTAAAGCGTTTCTTGTAAATTTAGCTACGTCTTCGTCAGACAGCCAATACAAACCAGATCTTATCCAGTATGCTGCTTCCATGAAGTTTGCACGAGTTATATCAGCGAATTCGTTCGACAATTTTAAAGATTCTTCCAATATTACATTTACATTTTCAAGTCCCTGGGATATTACGTGTTGTAATTTTTCATAGGTTGCAAATGAAGATCTTAAAATCCCCATAGGAGCCAGCAAGGTTACTATACCACTGGCCATCATGTTCATGCCTTCTCTGACATGATACATTGACTCAATAAATCTGTAAGAGAATTGCCTGGCTGTGTTGTCTAAACCAAGCAATGCCCGCTGAACACGTCCAGCGGGCATTGAAGCATAGTCTCTCATTGTTAAAATTATTCCAAGTCCAAGTGCGTTTAGCATGGGGGATTCACCCCTTTACCTTACTTTTCGTTTACCAGCTTCTTCTAGTGCTTTCCTTTCTTTTTCCTTTTCTTCGACCAACCGTCTTAAGAACCATTCACGGTCGTCTAAGGGCATATTTTCAAATTCAGTCAATGTAATCGTTATTAATCCTCCATAAGCAGCGAAAAATATTTCTTCCCTTATCTCATCTTTTGTCTTTTGGGAAAGAAAAAACCTTGATCGAGAGGTAGTTCCTCTTCGAATTCACTTTCACATTCTGGACAGGTCAATATCAATGTTGTATCTACACCACAGTCACATTGATCTACGTAGTCTCTGTAAGCGAAAATGTCAGTTGCAGAAAGTTTTTCGAAAAATTCTTCGTCTACCATTGGTTCGCCTTCAATTGCGTCAGTTCTGAGAGCTAACAAGGAAGTTACTAATTTATCAGGCTTTTTCCTGAGTATTTCATACATGAGTCTTTCGTGTTTACCTCTTAACAAGTGGAAAGTTACTTCTTTTCCACATTCAGGAAGTCTGAACTTCAAGTTTTCGGTGGGTCTTCCATCGAGGTATTTTAC
>DATCKK010000215.1:0-6474 GCA_036562325.1 Cytophagaceae bacterium
TAGTAATATGATATAATATTAATTGGATAATGAAGATACTATATTTCGTAGAGATCAAAATCGTCGCCTTTTCCATAGCGTAACAAATCGCTAAGACAATAAATCTCCAGGGTATTTAGGTCTTTGACTTTGAAATCATTATCAGATGCTTTTTCCTCTATTTGAAATTCGGATACTTCACCGTAGTTTTCCAGGCGATATTTCTTCCCAACCCTTAAGGTATCAATGGACATTGGCATATTATTACTATATTTATTTAAACATTTCGCTATTTATACATCTATTGGCCGCCGTTTGTTTGTTTCAGCTACTTCTATTTGATGCACTTGCATTATGCAGTAGTTTCCCAGATCATTACGAACAACTGATTCGGTTTTTCAAAATAAAGACAAAGGTAATTCCATTCGTTAACTAATATCATACATTCCGTTATATTTTCAGTCAGGTTGGTCTCCTTCAGTTGTGTAAGATCGGAAGTTACTTCTTCTATGATCTCTTTGGCAATCAAGGGATCTGCCTGTTGGAAGTGAAAGGAATCAAAGAATGTTTCATCCAGATATTCCTGATTGATGCCTGAATCTATTAATGCCTGGAGAATAATGTTTTCCCGGTCAGTGGATAAAGGTTTGTCCAAACTAAATATGTATAAAGACTGCTCTGATTCTTCACTTACAAAATCAGATGCTGTATATTTGGATAGCTTTAAACCGATTCTATCTTTTGCTATATTTTTTATTTTCTTAACAAGTGTTTCTTTTGAAATCATATGGTTAGTAGTATAATGGATAAGCAGTGGTAATTTCTCCACGTTCGTTTATGTATCCGGCAATTTTAATCCCTGAAGGACTTATCGCTTCCCATTTATTCCCCTTTACTATTTTGGATTTACTATTGAATGCGTTTATGATTTCTTCCTTCACTTGTTCTCTGCTCCAATCATCCGGAAAGAAAGAAGATTTATTTTCTTTTCTTACCCATTGGTCTTTCTTGAAATCATAGATTTCTAATTGTACCTCATATACTTTTTGTTTATTAGGTTTTTTCAGGACTTGAATAATCCTTGCATTCCCTGAGTTTACTGCTGTAATATGGTGAGCACCTACAGCTTTGCCACGAGCATTGATCTCGCCTTCAAGTATGTGTTTTTCAGCCTGGGCAGTAAGCGACTTAACTTCCGGAGTCGATTGGCAAAATGTTGTTAAAGGAATTAACAACAGAGGAAATAAGTAAATCCAGAATGATTTAAGTTTATTCATCTAAGTTTGTTTTTAAAGCAATATAATTAAAATCTCTTGCTACGGCAATAAGCGTCAAACATCTCTGTCATTATATGAGTTACTTTTAAAAATAATGTATATGGCAGGAGACAGAATTGTAACAGTCGCAACTTTTCCTACTATGGGAGAAGCCGAATTTGCCAAAGAAAAATTATTATCAGTAGGTATAGATGCTTTCATTTCCTATCACCCTTCTACCTTAGTGCCTTTTGATTCGCATAAACTCAATGATGTAAAGTTGAATGTTCGTGAGCACAGCTTGGAAGAAGCACGAAAAATAATCAGAGCTAATGAAAGTTAAGAAATTCAACTAGTATATAACGATGAAAAATTATTTACTCAAACTCTCAATTTTTAAGCTTGCACTGGGAATTGTGCTAGTTGGCTGCAGAACACCTCAAACTTCAAATCCAGAAATGGTAATGACTCAGCCTGGTTTTACTCCGGCCGTACAGTCAGGACGGACTTTAGCAGATATCAATTTATTAAAAAATACCAGGTTGAAATCAAATGTATTGATCGATTCCATTGCTATTGCAGAAACGGCAGAGCTATATAGAATCTCTACGGATGGCATTGTCAGACAAAGGCCGGTAACTCTGGCGGATGGGATAATTATAGGAGATGAAAAAGGGTATGTGTATAAAGTGTCGCCTAAAGGTAATCTGGTGTGGAAGGTAAAAGTAATAGATCCGGATACAAGTCTTGCTAAAAGAGGATTTCAGGCAGGAGGAACAGCCGGGGATGGGCTGGTCATAATGGCATCAGCAGACGGACAGTTATTGGGGATTTCACCCGACTCCGGGGCTGTTGTGTGGCAAAATAAAATACTGGAACATCCTGATTTAGTCATATTAACGGACCTGATATATTATGATGGACTGGCCTATGCCGGGGTGAATGTGATTAGTTTCAATGAAGCGAAAAATGATAGTAGTAAAACGAATGTTAACGGACAGCCAAAGCATAATAAAATAATAGCCTTCGAACCATATTCCGGTGCGATTGTATGGGAAAAGGTATTAGTATTTCCGGCAGGGTATAAGGAGTTAACGGAGTCTTTTGCCATAGGTCCCCGCGCTAAGATGATCTATTTTACTGCCAGCAATAGTTATGATTCATTGTCGGTAGAAGTGGTGGCCGGCGCTTTGGACCTTAAATCAGGAGAGTTTAAATGGCTTAGCAATTTTACGATTGGAGGAAAGGGAACAACTGTTTCATCCCCTGTACTATCTGAAAAATCAGAGAACGGAACAACCATGAGGCTCATGCAGGCAGTGACCAGTGCAGGAAAGCAGTTGACCTGGGAAAGGACAAAGGGGAAATACCTTGGCAATTCCGCAGTTCAAAATGATGCAACAAAAGATTCCTTAGTTCTTAATGAAAACGATTTGCCAACATCTGTTTTCAATAGAGCTACCTCTTATCAGATCGGTAACTATATATTTCATGCAGCGCCATCGGGTAAACTTATTTGTCAATCTAATCTGAGCCAGGAAGTGGAGTGGGAAAGTTCGCATCTGGGTAAAGTTACCGGCCCGTTATGGTATCATAACGGATTTATATACATGCCTGTATTTAATGAAAAAGAATTGAAGCCGGAATTAATTGTCTTTCAGTTAGGGGTAATAGAGGAACCTTATTTTATTCGCCTGATTGAAAGTAAATAATCTGTAATTTGAAAAGGAACGAAGGTGGGGGATGTTATTGAATAAAAAATTATTAACTTTAGCCTTTAAATAAATATGCACATGATTCTGGCCGAAGAGAAAAGGAAAAATAATGTTTGTGAATACATTATTCATATGTATCAGACGGAATATCTGGTAAGGTTATATGATTTTGACATCGGCAGAATTTATGATAATATCATTACCCACCTTCCATTAACTGACTCCGGCAAGCAGGAACTGAAAAACTGGTATCAGGGAGTAATACAGCAAATGCAAAAGGAAGGAGTTGAAAAAGAAGGCCATTTGAGTTCCCTGAATTTTATTGTGGAAGAGCTTACCGCCCTTAGTAAAAATCTTGCAGATAAAGACCCCGAATTTGTATCCATTTATTTGAAAGCCAAACCTTATATAGAAGAAAATATTCGGATGGCAGAAGGGAAGATCAGGAATGAAATTCAGATTTGCCTGAACGGAATATTTGGATATTTGCTATTAAGGTTACATGGAAAAGAAGTGGCAGAGGATATTAAATCAATGCTGGATGCATTTGGAGATTATCTTTCGATATTAAGTTTTCACTACAAAAGAAAGCAGGACGTAGCTAATAATTAATTATCCTCATTTTATTAATTTTTAAATTCCATTTTTTTAACTTGGACGTATAATCTTCATTGGAAGAAAACTAATTGTCTTTATTTTGACGACCATACTATTATGAAAAAAATATTGTTTCCTACAGATCTGTCGGATGTTTCTGTAAAAGGAGGGGCTTATGCAGTGGCTATTGCTGAAAAGCTAAAAGCAGATTTTCATTTATATCATGTAACAATTCAGGATGCCGGGCAGGTAGAAAAGAAGGTAAAAGAAGTATTTGATCAATTAACCAGATCTGTTGCCGGTATCAAGGCTACCTATAAAGTGGATTCCGGGTTCCCGGTTGCAACCATTACGGAAGAAATTAAATCGTTTAACGCAGATCTGGTAGCTATGGCTACAAGGGGAGAAGACAGAGATGAGCTAAATGGAATTCATTTAGGAAGCAGTGCCGTAGCGGTGATGGAAAAAGCGAATTGTCCTGTTCTTATCATTCCTCCTGATTCCACTTACCATGATATAAAAAAAATGGTATTGGCATTGGATATTGACAAATACTCTGAAGCATCGGTAAAACAGTCAGTATATTTGGCCAGTCAGTTTAATGCCAAATTATTTATTGTCTATGTAGCTTCGTCTAAAAGCAAAGTAGATGACTTTGCAAAAGTCAAAGACAAGCTGGCCAAAGAAATTAGCTATAACAATGTAGAGTTTCTGGTTAAAGAAGGAGCGCACTTTTTAGAAAGTATACAGGAGTTGGTGAATGAAGAAAAAGCAGATATTTTGGTAATGACCACTTACAAGCGAAATGCATTAACCAGGTTTTTTGATAAAAGTAAGACCAAGAAAATGGCTTATGTGTCAGAAGTACCTGTGTTGGTTTTAAAAGGTTAATAAAAGAAAGTTAGAAGCAATCCTGGTAGTACAGAGTGCAGTCGAAAGCCATATAGGTAAATGATTACAGAAAGAACCTTGTTAATGTTGACAACAGTTTAATGGATATTGATAGTAGTAGTAGTTATACTAACAAGGTTCTTTCCTGAAGTAAAATAGCAAAATGAGAGCTACATTTTTTCCCATTGATGAAACAGGTCGATAAATTCTTTTTGGATAGACCGGGAATTGTCCTGAATATACCAGTCGTTGATTTTATTCATTATAGCATCGTAACTTAGTTCTTCCTGATACTTCAGTTGATTCACTAACTTTTGACATTCGGCAGGCCTTGGTCCCCAGTTTCCTAATTCTTTTAATTTAAAACTTTCATAAACGATTACCTTGGGAATAGCTCTTCCTCCATCAGTCAGGTATTGATCCATAAGGTCATTATTCTCATCACGTAGTAATATCCGTATATATATATCCGGATTGATTTCCTGAAATTTATTGAGTACCGGCAGGACAAATGCCGAATCATTGCACCACCCTTCTGTAAGTATTATAAAGGTATATGGCTTGGTTAAACTGGAAAGCACTGCTTTTAACTCCGGCAATAATTCAAGATGTTTGTCAAGCTTGTACATGTTTTTCAGGTTTTGTTCTGAATACCTGACCAGTTCATGGCTTTGTTTTGCAGAAGTGCTTTTGTTTTCCTCCAGCAATTTTTTAATAAGTTGCTGATATTCCAGATAACTTATGGATTTTTTTATCTTCCGCTCTAATGCGGTATGAACTTTATGAACCAGCATAGCTTTATCGATTATTGTTAAAAAGTAATTATTATAATAAACTTCAAAAATTGTTCGATTGTTACATTCATCAGATGTTAACAAAATGTTATTGAATGCATTCAATAACGATCACAATAACCGGATTGTTGATAAAAAGTTATGAATAAGAATTTAAAATGATCCGCTGTTGCCGCCTCCACCAAATTTTCCTCCGTTGAAGTCCATTCCTTTCTCCGGGACAGCATTGGTAAAGTTTCCGGTTTTCAGGGTTTGAGACAGAAGGAATGCTTCAGCTTCCGATTTTATTCCATCATCATCTTCAGCATCTAATCCTATATCATATTTGGCGGTTTTCAGATAACGAAATAAACAGAAAGTGATAAGAGTGAGCAATGTACCTGCTACTGTTAAGGTTATTTCATGATGGCCAAGACTGAAGTAATATTTGAATGTCAAAACGCTTAGGGCTGTTATGATTAAACCGGAGCGGAACATTGTCCGGTCTTTTTTCTTCAAACCATAAACAATATAAATCAGAGGAATGGTAGCGGTAGCTATGTAAAACACAATTGCCAAAGGTATATCTTCTCCTTCATTTAACTGGAGAGACATTAATTCTATACTAAGTTCTCTTACTACAAAATAATTCAGCGATGCATAGATAATGAACAGAGACGCCATTTCAATTACCTCTAAGCATTTTGCCCAATATCTTAGATTAAAATTTACCTTAAATGTTTTGCTATAGTAATATAGTAAACAGCCCAGTGCCAGACATAAAAAGGGTAGGAGAGGCTTTAAGAATGGTATTTCCAATAAACATAGGAAATAGAAATGTAATAGAGCGCCCAGCGTGGTAAGTGTTAATATCCGATCCGTAAAATAAATGCTGGCAAATGCTAATATGGGCAGAGAAAAAAACAAGCCAATATGGGTTTCAAATCGAGTATGTTCCCAAATAGGGTAAAAAAATAGTAAAAAGGTGCTGATGCAGGAGCCTGTGAGTATATAAGCCAAAGCGTCGTCCATGCCTGCGCAGTATGCTTTTTTTTCGGATATTATTAAATATAAAACAGCTCCTACGCCTCCGGAAAAGATCAAGGTGCGAATTCCCCATCCGATATTTCCTCCTTCAAAACCACCACTAATCAGTAGTAAGAAGGAATACGCTGCAATAGATAAGACTATGGAAAATAGAAATAAGGTTATTCTGATAAAGAAATTGGGTGTATAGAAATTTACGGGATAATCTCTTTTAAT
>DATCKK010000549.1:0-3813 GCA_036562325.1 Cytophagaceae bacterium
GTATATGGATGGAGGAAATGTGTACGGTTTGGAGCCGAACACCAGGACCATATAAATTAGTTTCTTGGCCTCATCTACAGCAAAGTGGATACCTATTTGTGAAAATTGTTTAGAGGAAATGTTTTCAAACTGATTAGTCGTATTAAGTGCTGTTTTTCGGAAAAAGTAAGCTGCCTGTCCGTAGGTGATAACTTTTATGGTAGCTGTTTCTTTATAGATCTGAGTAGGCTTATCAATGGGTACTACTTCGACGTTTTCACCCAAATATTCATGAGTGCCCTTGTAATATTCTACTCTTTTATCGAGGGTCGCAAACTCCGGAACCTCTTGCACATGTAATAAATGTTCTGTTTTTTTTACATAATTGGAGTGTACTTTTGCGGCAAGAGTTAATATGGAGTCCTCCTTTAACTTAGCAAGTTGAAGAGAGTCTCTTATATTATTTATATGTTTTAAAACCAACTCACGGAGCAACGATTGATTAAATTCTTTAAAATCAATCGGGTCATTTTCATTTTGCCCAAAAACTGATAATGTCAGAAAAAAGGAGACAATAAAAATGTAAAATATTTTCATAGACCTATTATACTCATTTCAGAACTTCTGGTTGAACTTCCTAAGTTTTATTTCAGTAAGTTTCTTCTTCGTGTTTAATGCGAAGTCGCCTTTCATCATCCAGTCGTAGTAAGATGGATCTTTTTCAAGAACTTCGCAAACTTTCATGTTTTTGTATTTGCCAAAATTGAAAATTTCCTCTCCTTTGTCATTAAATGTTATTCTTCCGGCCAGGTCTGCAAATTGAGTAGCTGTCAGGTTATGAAGAACTGCCATGTCATTTTTGATTGGTGTACTTTCTTTTCCTTTTTCGTCTTTTACTACCTGGTTTTGGTATCTCAATACTTGAGCTTTAAGTACCTCGAATGAAGCGATGGCGTCTGCTTCCGCACTATGCGCCCCATCCAGATCTTTGTTGCAGTAAAACTTATAGGCGGCACTCAGTGTTCTTGGCTCCATTATATGAAATATACGCTGAGCGTCTATTAATTTCCGGTTGCATACATCAAAATCTATTCCAGCTCTCAAAAATTCTTCTACCAATACGGGTACATCAAAACGAATGATGTTAAAACCAGCCAGGTCACAGCCTTCTAAAAATTTGTAAAGGGAACTGGCAAGGTTGGCAAATGTTGGACAATCCTTCACGTCTTCATCGTAAATTCCATGGATTAAACTGGATTCTCTCGGAATAGGTATAGTTGGATTGATTCTGTGTGTTTTGACAATTTTTTCCTCATTTGGCATTACTTTCACAATAGAGAGCTCTACAATTCGATCCGTAGTAATGTTAATGCCTGTTGTCTCCAGGTCAAAAAAAGCCAGAGGCTTTGTCAGGTTAAGTGACATTTTTTGAATAGATTTTTTATCCAGTTATAACTTTAGAAATTCCTACAATTTACGTCTTTTTATGGACGATGTGTAGGAATCGATCAAAAAAAATGTAAATAACTGTATGTTAAATAAATATAAAGGTGCACTTTGCCCCTGATTGCGCAAGAGTTGCAATGGAAAGCTCTGATTAAGCTTTAATGATACTGTCAGACAGCTCTTTAATGTCTAGCCCATTAAAATTTTCCGGGCTCATTAAAAGCAGATTTTTGTTTTTCCAGGTAATTTTCAGGAGAAAATCTTTCAGAGCTTCAGTTTCTGTAAATACTTTCAGCTTTGAGTTGTTGAATCCGTTTGCTAACTCTTTTTCGCTTGGTACCTGAAGTTGCTGTTCCTGAATTTTGTTTTGATTAACGTATAGAACCGCAAGGTCCGCATCGTTGAGTGAATTTTTAAACTCAGAAAGAAAGTTTTTGGCTGTATTGCCTTTATGGTGGGCAAAATCCAATACGGCTACCAGATCCCGTTTGGAGAACTGTTTTTTTACTGCTTGAGTAGTTGCCTTAATTTGGGCGGGAGTGTTAGCGCTGTCTTTAAATACAATAGTGCTGTCGGATTTATTAACTGCTTTTAAAAGATTGGATGTGCCTTTGTAATCTTTAATAGCCTGATAAAAGTTTTCTTCGGTAATTCCGATTCTGGAACATATAGTTTTGGCACCGCTGATATTATTCAAATAATGTTTACCAAAACCTGAAACAGGTATCTTACCAAAACTAGTGGAGAGGTAAGTTACATCGCCTTTTACATCGGATTTATGAGGTTCATAGCCAAATACCGATACATCCTTTCTTGGTTTTTTGGATATTTCTTTGGCGGTGGAATCTTCTTCTGAATAAATTATAGTGCCACACTTAGGGGTAGCATCGGCGAATGTTTCGTATAATTTGTTATATTCTGCTGCACTGGAGGCTGTTCCGTTGTTGGACCAGGAAACACTGTTAATAAGTGCTATATGATGTTGATAGTTTAAAAACTGGGGTTTAGGGTCGAGTGGGGAAGAACTGGTTTCCTCCGTATCAATAATTATAATCGGAGCATTTTCAGTTAGTTTTACAGTAGTTTCAAACCCTTCAACAGGTTCTCCGATTATATAGTCAAATTTTCTATTATGGTATTTTAAAACATGTAAGACTATTGAGGCTATGCTGGTCTTACCGTAGCTTCCGGTGATGACTATTCGTTGTTTGTCAATTGAATAGTTATAAACCAATTCCGGAAACGAATATATCTTTAATCCAAGTTCCTTAGCTTTTTTAAGCTCCGGATTGTCGGGTGCAACGCGATAATTAATTACCACAGCATTGAGTTCCGGAGTAATTTTATCCGGACACCATTCTGTTCCGGGAAGAATGCCTGCCTGAGAAAGGCTGATTTTTACAGATTCAGGAATTTCAACATCAGAACCAGTAACTTGAATCCCTAATTTTGTTAAAGACAATGCCAGGTGATGCATGGAATTGTCGCCTATCGCAATAAAATGTACTTTTTGTTTTGATTCAGACATCCTAATTCATATCAATGCGGCAAAATTAAAATAAAATAAGACAGCTACAAATTCCTTTTTTTATCAATGTGAATAAAATCGTGCATAACTAATGTAAAAATATTAGTTTGAGGAAGATTTTTACAAATTAAACATTGCTAATTTTGGGGTATGGAGTCTGGAAAACCTTTCACAAAATCGAACATTTTAAAGCCAAAATCACAACAGAGTAATTTACTTCAGTCTTTAGGAAAGTTGCCACCTCAGGCGGTAGACCTGGAAGAGGCAGTGCTGGGGGCGTTAATGCTGGAGAAAGATGCATTGACGATGGTAGTGGATATTTTGAAGCCTGAAAGTTTTTATAAAGAATCGCATCAAAAGATATTCAAAGCTGTTGTTCAGCTTTTTGACAAGTCTGAACCCATCGATATATTAACAGTTACCAATCAGCTTCGCTTAAATGGTGAATTGGAGTTTGTTGGAGGGCCTTATTATATAACCGAACTAACTACTAAGGTTAACTCGGCAGCAAATATTGAATACCATGCGAGGATCATTGCCGAGATGGCAATCAAAAGGGATTTGATAACTATTGCTTCTACCATTCACAGGGAAGCTTACGAAGATACTACGGACGTATTTGAGCTGCTGAACCGGACGGAGCAATTGTTGTATCAGGTATCGGAAGCCAATATTCGTAAAAATTATGCGGATATGAGGACTCTGATGGGGGAAGCGCTAAAAGAACTGGCAGCTAAGAAAGATCATGAAAATAAGCTGACCGGTATACCTAGTGGTTTTACTGAGTTGGATAGGGTAACTAACGGATGGCAAAAAAGTGACCTTATAATACTTGCGGCGCGTCCGGGTATGGGTAAGAC
>DATCKK010000217.1:0-2466 GCA_036562325.1 Cytophagaceae bacterium
TAGTAATAGGAGCAGGTGCTGCAGGTTTAATGTCAGCAAAGGAACTGGCTGATAAAGGTAAAAAAGTATTAGTGCTGGAGGCCAGGGAGCGAGCCGGGGGAAGAATTTTTACTATGAAAGAAAAAGCCGGTTTATTGGAAGCCGGTGCGGAATTTATTCATGGAAGATTACCTCTTACGTTGGGTTTGCTGGAGAAGGCCAATGCTAATATACTTTTGGTCAAGGGGAATAATTATATTGTCCGAAATAACTACTTATCAAAGGGAGACTTTTTTATAGAAGGATGGGATGATTTGCTTGCAAAACTTAAGGGCCTGAAAGAAGACATATCATTACAAGAATTTCTGGATACCCGATTTGCCTCACCGGGATATGCCAATTTAAGAAAATCCGTTATTGAGTTTGTAGAAGGTTATGATGCCGCAGATATATCAAAAGTAAGTGCATTGGCTATTAGAGACGAATGGTTGGCAGACAATGTGTCTTTGGACTTCAGAATTAAAGAAGGCTATGATTGTTTGATAAAGTATCTGGAAAATGAAATTATAGTTAAAGGGGGAAGTATCAATTATTCAACTATCGTAAAAGAGATACTATGGAGCAGGGGCAATGTAGAAGTAATGACCAATAGGGACATATGCTTTCATGCTCAAAAAGTTATCATAGCAGTTCCTATTGGAGTGTTGCAAAGTTCAAAGCAGCCTGCCTCTATATTATTCAATCCGCCCATACCTCCTAACGTCTATCAGGCAATTCATCAAATTGGATATGGTGCGGTTATTAAGTTTGTATTTGTCTTTAAAGAACCATTTTGGTTAGATTACTTCGATAAAAACGGAAAGCATCATAAACTGGATAACCCTTCTTTTATATTTTCAAATGCTTTTATTCCTACCTGGTGGACTCAATATCCGTCTAACATACCTGTTTTAACGGGGTGGATTGCCGGTAAAAATGCCTTGAAGATTAGTAGTTGGAATACACAACAACTACTTGAAAAAGCTGTTGAATCTATAAGCTTGCTGTTTCATGTTTCTACAGAGTGGATATATGAGCAACTATTAGAGCAAAAAGTATTTAATTGGGTAGCAGACCCGTTTACAATGGGTGGTTATACTTATTCATCTATCGGTTCTGCTGAGGTCAGAAAAGTACTTTCCACGCCCATTAACGATACTATTTATTTTGCGGGAGAAGGTGTGTACGAAGGCCCTGAAATGGGCACAGTAGAAGCTGCACTGGTTTCAGGCAAAAGAGCAGCAGATAAAGTTACTTTATCCATTTGAATTTAATCCATCTTCTATGATAAGTTAATTTAGAAACAGTTAGTGAATAACATGCATCCATCCTTTAACCGTTTTCTTACCTTCCACATGCCTCAGTAAATAATAATAAATACCACTTTCTTTTTCATTACCCTGATATTCATTCCTATAACTTGGATTAAAATAAACTCTGTCTCCCCAATGATTATATACTTCAAGTATCCATTTATCAGGCTGTAGCCCTTCTACATAGAACACATCATTCATCCCATCATTATTAGGAGTTACAAGATTATATACTTTTATGACAGGAGAGCAGTCGACAACCAGTGAAGTAGAGTCAATACAGTTGTTAAAATCAGTTATCTTCAACGTATACTCAGGAAGATGAGGCGAAGCAATGACTGGCAACGTATCACCTGTATGCCATAAGTATTTTTTAAATTCACCATCGGAACTTAAAGTAACAGTAGGGTCCCAACAAATCGTTTCCAGATCGTAATTAAAAATAATCCCGGCAACAGGAGACTCAAATATCGTAATGTGTTTGTCATCGACATCTTCGCATCCAAATTCATTTTTAACTTTTAGGGTATATGTGCCTGTCGCCTGAGGTGTATAGAAAGGTGCGGTAGAACCATCCTGCCACAAATAAGAACTAAACGAAGTATTAGGCTGGATAATATAATTACTTTCAGGGCATACCGATGTATCTGCTCCCAAGTCCAGCACTGCTTCTGGAAGAATAATGACTTTAACGGAATCGGTTAAGGTACAAGTTCCCTTGGTTACTTTTACATAGTACATACCTGAGTCCTTTACCGAAAGATGTTGCTGGTTTAAATTTATATCGTTGTTCCACATATAAGACGACTTGCCAAATCCGGCATTCAATAACACAGATTCTCCTTTGCAAATGCTTTTATCATCGCCCAGTTCCAAAAATCCGAAATCAGAAAAATAACCATAACGAAAGCCTGTATTAGAACCGCCGTTCATTACCCCTACATGAAAGTCATACTGCTTGTTGGTAATAGTATGAGTAACTTCTGTTGAGATAATATTATTGGCGAAATATAGTTGACATGCCACCCATTCTCCATTGGTACCTGGTACTTCCGTAAAATCCGAAGGGGAAATTAAACTATTTGAGCCATTCAGCTCGAAGTGCGTCTCACCTCCTTTTTTTACTAAGATATTC
>DATCKK010000236.1:0-5159 GCA_036562325.1 Cytophagaceae bacterium
GAAAGAGAACGCAGATTGGAAATAATGTTTCTCACGCAAACAATAAGACAAAGAGAAAATTCTATCCAAATCTTATTAAAAAGAAATTTTTCATTCCTGAAGAGAACAAGTGGGTTACTTTGAAAATTTCTGCTTCAGCATTAAGAACCATCAACAAGAAAGGTATCGCTGCTGTATTGAAAGAAGCAAAGGATAACGGAATCACTATTAAATACTAAAGAATAAGGCTGTTAGTTAGCTTTTAAAATAAATAGAGCAATGGCAAAAAAAGGTAACAGAATCCAGGTAATTTTAGAATGCACTGAGCAAAAGGACACTGCAGTGCCTGGTACCAGCAGGTATATAACTACCAAAAACAGGAAAAATACTCCTGAGAGGATTGAATTAAGAAAATACAATCCAAATCTTAAAAAGTATACTATCCATAAAGAAATTAAGTAACCATGGCAAAGAAAGTTGTTGCGACCCTTAAAAAGACTGATGCTGGAAAAGGTGTCGCTAAAGTTATCAAAGCTGTAAAATCTCCTAAAACAGGAGCTTATACATTCAAAGAAGAAATCGTGCCTGTAGAACAAGTTCAGGAACTGTTAAAGAAATAAAGTTGTTATTTAGCTGTAAGATAAAAAATTAAAGTCCCAGATGTGGGACTTTTTTGTTATTTTAGTACTTTGATCAAAAAATAACTATGGCACTTTTTAACTTTTTCTCGAAAGAAAAAAAAGAAGATCTGGATAAAGGTTTGCAAAAAACCAATGAAAGCTTTTTTTCCAAGCTGGGGAAAACCCTGATGGGAAAATCCAAAGTGGATGAAGAAGTATTGGACGATTTGGAAGAAGTGCTTATTAGTTCTGATGTCGGAGTAGAAACTACTATTAAAATCATTCGCCGGATCGAAGAAAGGGTTGCCAGAGACTTGTATGTTACGACAGCCGATCTGGACAAAATATTAAAAGAAGAGATTGCCAACCTTCTGAAAGAAAATAATACCGAAGACTTTACCGATTTTTCCATTCCAGAACTGGGTATTCCTTATGTGATAATGGTGGTAGGGGTGAATGGAGCCGGTAAAACTACCACTATAGGTAAGCTGGCCGCTCAATTACATAAAGCAGGTAAGAAGGTAGTGTTGGGAGCGGCAGATACGTTCCGTGCAGCTGCTGTTGATCAGTTAATTCTTTGGGGAAACAGAGTAGGGGTACCGGTTATTAGCCATGGTATGAATACGGACCCTGCATCTGTAGCTTTTGATGCTGTGAAAAAGGCGGTAGATATGAAAGCCGATGTGGTGATTATAGATACGGCAGGAAGGCTTCATACCAAAGTTAGCCTGATGAATGAATTAGCTAAAATCAAAAGAGTAATTCAAAAGTTCATACCCGAAGCTCCACATGAAGTACTACTGGTACTGGATGGAAGCACCGGGCAAAATGCAGTAGTACAGGCAAAAGAGTTTACCAAAGCAACTGAAGTAACTGCACTGGCAATTACCAAACTGGATGGTACGGCTAAAGGTGGCGTAGTCATCGGAATATCTGACCAGTTTCAGATACCAGTAAAATATATCGGAGTAGGTGAAAAAATAGACGACCTTCAGGTGTTTAATAAACATGAATTTGTTGATTCATTATTCAAAAAAGGGTAAGATATATTTTCCTTTTCTCCTGCTGTTCCTATTCCTTTCTTGTCAAAGTCATCGATCTAATAATAGTACAGACACCACTTTCAACCAAGGTTTAAAGGGAAAAATAATCTTTAAAGAAGGTAATTTTTATCCCAACGGAGAGATCCGGGACAGAGGAAGTATTTATGCTGTTGAAAGACAAATATATGTACATGAATTAACGACCATTAGTGAAGTGGATTTGGCGGAAGGCAACTTCTTGAAGAATGTATATTCGGCTCCTATAGATACTGTCTATTCTGACCATAAAGGAGAATTTAAAATACCTCTGGAGCCTGGAAAATATTCACTGTTTATAAATGAAAATCAACGCCTCTACTCTAAAATGACAGAAGGAGGTAAGTTTTTTCCTGTAGAAGTTGTGAAAGATTCAGTGAAAGAGATTACTATTGAAATAGATTACAAAGCTATATATTGATATTCTTGTTCGTGCAGAATGAAAACAAAGGGGAATAAAAAAACCAAAGTAAACATTGTCACCTTAGGGTGTTCTAAAAATCTGGTAGATTCTGAAAATCTGTTAACTCAACTTAGAGGAAATAATATAGAGGCAACTCATGAGTCAACGAAAGACGATGCCAATGTAGTAATCATCAACACTTGCGGATTCATTGACAATGCCAAACAAGAATCGATTGATACCATTCTCCGATATGTAGATGCAAAAGAAAGCGGACTGGTAGATAAGGTTTATGTAACCGGATGTTTATCGCACCGGTATAAAGATGACCTCGAAAAAGAAATTCCTCAGGTAGATGCATTTTTTGGCTCTAATGAGCTTCCCCAAATTCTTAAAAAATTCAAAGCAGATTATAAACACGAATTAATCGGAGAGCGATTAATTACTACTCCTAAGCATTTTGCTTTTTTCAAAATATCAGAAGGTTGTAACCGGCCTTGTTCATTTTGTGCCATCCCCCTTATGCGCGGAAAGCTTGCCAGCAGGCCCAAAGAAGAGCTTATTAAAGAAGCGGTAAACCTTGCTAAAAATGGTACTAAAGAGTTGGTACTGATAGCTCAGGATCTTACCGATTATGGATTGGATATTTATGGTAAGCGTGTATTGGCGGATTTGTTAAAAGAATTATCCGATGTAAATGGTATTGAATGGATAAGATTGCAATACGCATTTCCATCGCAGTTCCCGTTGGATGTGCTGGATGTTATGAAGGAGCGGGATAATATTTGTAAATACCTGGATATGCCTTTGCAGCATGCATCGACGGAGATGTTAAAAATTATGCGAAGAGGCATTACCCGTCAGCGTACAGAAGAATTGCTGAACACGATACGTGAAAGGGTACCAGGCATCGCCTTACGTACTACTATGATTGCCGGCCATCCGGGCGAAACAGAAAAAGATTTTGAAGAGTTATGTGAATTTATAGAGCAGCAACGCTTTGAGCGACTGGGGGTCTTCAATTATTCTCACGAAGAAAATACGCACTCTTATACTCTTAAGGATAATGTTCCCGATAAAGTAAAGCAGGAAAGGTCTAACCGTATTATGGAGATACAAGAAGGTATTTCGTATCAGTTGAATCAGGAAAAAATCGGTAAAACGTTTAAAGTGTTGTTTGACAGAAAAGAAGGAGGATACTTTATCGGAAGAACCGAATTTGACTCACCGGAAGTAGACAATGAAGTATTGGTAGATGCGAAACAACATTATGTGCGGTTGGGCGATTTTGCCCAGATCAGAATTACCGATGCCACGGAGTTCGATTTATATGGTGAGGTAGTTCAATGAACTCTAAATTCTTAAATCCTAACATCTAAACTCTAAATTTCTAAAATTAAAGAGAGGCTGCATACTTTCATTCCTATATTGGGTACAATTGGGATGAGATTAAGAATTATTTTTTTATTTAATTGTAGCAGAAGGTAACCCCCTTTGTGTGATGGATATGCAGTTGTGAAGGGGGAAGGAGATGAAAAATTTATGTTTAAACACTTTTCATTTTTCGTTATCTTGCTTTAATTAAAAACTCCTAATTTACATTTAGTAAAAATTCGAACTGTGAACATTACAAAAATACCATTAAAGGATACGCATTCATTCTCTGCGCTTTTTATAGATTATATCAATGGAGAAGAAAAGGTAAAAGAGTTTTATGAAGCTCGTCCTCAGTTGGATAGTTTTAAACAGCAACTCGAGCATAAAAAATTTCCTTCTGACCGAAGAGCCGTATTGGTAAAGGCATTAACAGAACAATATAAGTCCATCCAGCTTAATGATAAAGTAAAGGCCAATATTGACTTATTGGGGAAAGAGACTACTTATACTGTAACTACCGGACATCAGTTAAACTTGTTTACAGGCCCGCTTTATTTTATTTATAAAATTATAACCACCATCAATCTTGCTAAGAAGTTAAAAGCCGGCTTTCCTCAGTATGATTTTGTGCCGGTTTACTGGATGGCAAGCGAAGATCATGATGTTGAAGAGATTAATCATTTTTACTTGTTCAATCAAAAGTATGTTTGGGAGACTGATCAAAAAGGTGCAGTAGGAAGGTTTTCTTTAAAAGGAATGGAGCAGGTGCTGGAAGCTGTTAAGGAGAATGTTCCGTTATTTCGCGATGCTTATTCCGGAGACAGGACACTGGCACAGGCAACACGATATCTGGTGAATGAACTATTTAAAGAATATGGGTTAGTTATTTTGGATGGAGATGATAAAGCACTTAAGAGAGAGTTTCGTTCTTATTTTCATAAAGAACTATTTACAAATACCGGTTCTTCAATAGCTTCAGTGAATGAAAAACTGGAAAGCAAAGGCTATAAGGTACAGGTAAATCCGCGGGAAATTAATTTGTTCTACCTGGGTGACGGATTTAGAGAGCGTATTGTGCGGGAAGGAGATCATTTTAAAGTTTTAAATACAGATATTACTTTATCATCAACACAAGTTGAAGAGCTTGTAGAATCAGCTCCGGAGAAGTTAAGTCCCAACGTGGTGATAAGGCCGGTTTATCAGGAAGTGATATTGCCTAATCTTGCTTACATAGGCGGGCCGGGCGAGATCGCTTATTGGTTGCAGTTGAAAGATTTGTTTAAAGAATTTCAGGTGCCCTTCCCGGTTTTGATGCCGAGAAATTTTGCTTTGATTGTTCCTGCATCGCAAGTTAAACGAATAGAAAAGTTAGGGCTTTCTGATAATGATCTTTTCTTATCTACAGACCAGTTGAAGAATGCTTATCTGGAAAGAACTAAGGAACAACTGCATGATTTGTCTTTTGAGAAGCAAACACTGGAGAAGCTGTTTGAAGCTATAAAGCAAAAAGCGGAAGCAATTGAAAAGCCGCTGGGGCCTTATGTTTTGGGAGAAGGAAAGAAAGCGTTAAAGGTGTTGGAAGATATAGAGAAAAGATTGAAGAAAGCAGAGGAGAAGCAATCAGAGACAGAAATTAATCAGATCAATAATTTGAAAGCAAAGTTATTCCCTGAAGGTAATCTACAGGAGCGTGTAGAGAAT
>DATCKK010000238.1:0-2943 GCA_036562325.1 Cytophagaceae bacterium
CAATTATTCCCATAGATAACGATTTTTTTAATGCAAAAGTTGCATTCTGTAATAATTTTTTCGGGTATACTGCGTACAACAGCCTTATTCTCAAATAAAAAGGAGGTGCTTAAACACCCCCTTCCCTGTCTATATTGAGAATTTAATCCTATTCTTTGATGATTAAAACAGTTAAATTTCCCTTGATTAAGTCAGCAGATCCTCCGACATTGACATTCGCTGTTCCTTCTGCATATTTTCCGCGCACTTGAATAGTGTGAGAGCCTGCAGTGAGGTTAAATGAACTCGACAAGCTCCATTGGGCAAGCATCTGTCCCAATGAATTGCTATTCGCAGCAGGAATTCGACGCTTTAGGGTTGATTCTACCCCATCGATGAATATCGCAATATCAGCCACACCATGATTGATCCCTGTATTCTGATTCTGAATTCCTCCATCACTTGAAATATATACTTTGGCATTCGCTGGAACAGTTATTGTTTGCGTTAAACCAGGAACTAGCGAATAAGTCGTACTAGATGGAGAAAGCGTAAGAGCAGCGCTTGAATAAACTGTTGATGCACTTTGCCCCGTTGTTCCGGCTGGACCCGCTGGACCTTGAGGACCAACGGTTCCTGATCCTCCGGCACATAAATTCGTCCACGCCCCTGCCGTCGTTTCGTAAAAAAAGAAGCAGTTAACATCAATGTCATATACCAATAGTCCCTCAGGTGGATTGGCAATGGCATTGCGTTGAACGGTTGTCAATCGAGGTACTAAGACCCCTTGATTAGTCGACTGCATATCCAAGATAGCACTTGGATTGGGAGTTGTTGTCCCGATTCCTACGTTGTTTTGTGCAATAGATCCGAATGATAAAAAGAGAAAAGCACTAGCTACTACTTGTTTTACTTGTTTCATTGGTTTGTCAATTAATTACTAAATACCTGTGATATATTTCTGATACTGAGAATCTTTCATCAAAGAATTTTTCAAAGCAAATGATTTGAGAATACATAAACTGGGATGTCGAATCACCCGGCAATAGGAGTAGAAATGTATCTTCATAGCGTCATAAGTGTTGTGCAAATAACGCCACAAAAGGGTTAATTAACAAACCTTTGAATGTTAAAATCACTACTATTTACTATACTTTCAAGCTAAGTTTCTTAGAATTAATCCTTTAAAGTATCCAGCTATTTTTAGCTTCTTGTGTACCTTTGCGGTCATGGAGGAACGATTAGATAAAATTTTGGTTGATCGAGGGCTGGTAACCTCGCGTACACGGGGTGAAGAATTGATAAAAAACGGGGACGTTTTGGTCAATGGAATCAGTATCGACAAACCTGGAAAGAAAGTCTCACTCGATGCTAAAATCCTCCTGCTCAATGAAGAATTAACTTGGGTTTCAAGAGGCGCTCTCAAACTCCTCAGGGCTATTGAAAGCTTCGAACTAAATTTTCAGGATCAAGTATTCATCGACCTAGGAGCTTCCACGGGCGGATTTACAGAGGTTTTGTTAAGTAAAGGAGCAAAATATGTTTATTGTGTAGATGTCGGCCATGGTCAGCTGCACGAACGCATCCGTAGCAATCCAAAAATCTGCAACCTAGAAAAAACACATGTACGCGAATTGACCCATGAACACATTCCGCAAGCTGTAGATGGTATTGTGATTGATGTTTCGTTTATCTCGCTGGAAAAAGTATTGCCTTTTACTACCCCATTTATCAAATCCGGAGGAAACCTAGTTTGTTTGATTAAGCCACAATTCGAATTAGAAAAAAAGCAATTAAACAAACACGGCGTTGTAAAAAGCTCTTCGGTGTATCCCTCTGTTTTGAAAAAAATCGAACAAGCAGCGAAAGACTCCAACTACAGTGTGAAAGGAATCATCGATTCTCCCATTATCGGTGGGGATGGAAACAGGGAGTTTTTACTCTACGCAGTTAAGAATTAATCAGAACAGACCTACATAACACACTCCATTTCTCCAAAAAACAGCCGGAAGTGGAATTTTTATAGCGTTCAAAGGTTTGAGCACTTTCCTTACCCATGGCTTCTTGATTGGCAACTGTGACCAATCAATATCCAAAGAAATGGCATATTCCCTGTGGGCAGCGTACACTATGCCGGTTTGCGGGTCTTCGTACTGATTATTGATTCCGTGGAGTTTTGCGTAAGCGCTGTAGCCGAAACCTACTTGAATCCATTTCGGAAAATGGGAATCGCGAAAAAACGTTCCTGGTGCAACACAGAGCCAATAGCTTTGTGCATTGTAATCCTTCAGCAGCTTTTCACCAAAGTTTGATCCGAGTGTTTGTGGACGAAGTGCTGCAAAGGGTGATGATTTGTAACCAAACTTGAGTTGAAAACGCTGTTCTTTGAATCCAAGTTGCTGTCCTAAAAACAATCCTGCTCCTAGCGTATTGAAGCCTACATCCGACCAGGAAAAACCCCATTGTGCATTGTACGCATCCAGAAATTCCACCGAAAGTTGATAAGTCCAGGCGATTCCACTTGACAAAAAAGCTGCTTTTTTCTCTGGCATGCGTGCCCAACGCCAAGCTGCAAATTCTAGCATAGAAAGTTGGTATGTTGTATAAGAGTGACCCAATTTATCCATCTGAAACCATTCCTTTGAATCATCAAAAGTATGAAAAGACGATTTTGGATACTCTTTATACCACAGCTCCGACAACAAGGCGATACTTCCTCCTGCAATGAGTACATTGGATCCTGCAACAACATACGACCGTTTATTCCATGACGTATCCGTTTGTTGACCAAACAGGTATCCGGATAAAATCAGAAAGCAGCAAACAAGTGTTTTCACACCGGAAAAATACCACTTTTCACAAGAAAAAAGGATGTCGACAAATATTAACGTTCCATAGCCACTTCAAACACCACATCAACCAAATCCCCAATTTTAGGATCTGAAGACATAGTATGCTTGGTGC
>DATCKK010000246.1:0-2976 GCA_036562325.1 Cytophagaceae bacterium
GTTCTCGATTGCCGTGTCGGTAAAATCTGCCCGTGGCATTTGAATTATCAGATTGATAGATTCTTCCGTTTCATTTGCTTCTGCTTTCGGAGGTGGTGCGTCAAATTCTTCTGAAATTGCTTTGAAGTCGTGAAGTCCCAATAGATCATCGACCAGTTCCTTTTTATCTGGTCCGCTTAGAACTCCGTTTTTGTTAACATTGTAGTCTGCCACCTCATATGCAAATGTAGGTGCTCCGAGATATTTTACAGGGGCATTCAGTTGTTGGCTGATTGCGTTAACCAGTGCTTTTCTTTTTGGTCCCGTAACATTATAGTTAATCTGCATTTTCATACCGCCTTTCTATTTTCGGTACGTACATATATCACTCTAAAAGCTGTTAATATCAAGTCATTTAGAGCATCTTTCTGTATAAAATACGGTTCCATTAATCGGCGGTATTTTGTGTAGATAACACAATGCCAGTCAGCACAAAACAAACGCATGGAAGTGCTACGCCATTACCCCACATTTTATATTCAGCTGCATCGGAATGAGGATTGTTAAGCCATTTTATAATCTGATTTCTTGTTTTTGGCTTTTTGCTTTTACCTATAATTTTGCGGTGAGTTTCCCAAACCTCCGTCCAGAATGAAATTTCATCTTCTGTAGGATTTTCCGTACCAAGATCATCGCACCAATCATCGGGAAAACCTTGCAATCTTGCACATTCCGTTGGTGTAAGCCTTCGAACTATATATTCTGGCTCATCGTTTTTCTTGACTGTAACAAGCATATCGTTTGATGCATCCTGACCGTTAAAACCACTTGGATGTGCACCTGCAGAAATCGTACCACTGACATTCTGATAAGGTTGTGCCACAGCCGATGGACCTTGAGCATTTAATGTTGATGCAACACTGTCTTCTGTTATCCCTAAATTTCTAGCAAAATTCTGTCCGCAGTTAAAGGTTTCACGATCAATTGCATACACAACACCATGTCTATCCACTGTATTAAGAGTGAAACTCATATTGTCATTTATACCATCGCCTTGAGGACCGTTTTTATCCTGTCTTCCAATCATCGAGCCTTGAAGAGCAACTACTGCAATACCACCTTGATTACATCCCGGATTTCCACCATTAGCATCGATGGTTCGGGAAGTATCCGCTTCATATATACCGCTATGAGGATTGCTTGACTGCATAGAGTTGCTCTTATCAGAACAGATGCCAAATGCAGTAGGCACAAAAACGGTCTGGTCATTGTTGCATCCAAGGGTCGCAGACTTATCATCTTGAATTAACGCACCTTTACCGCCACCTTCACACCCAGAACGAATTTTTAGGGTCTTTGGAGTCTCATTTAATGATACAGCTGCTGGTACGACTCCTGCCCTTAACGTTGGTGAAATTTCCTCCTCATATCCAATACTACGACTATCCGATGAATGTTCTGTGCAGAATCCAGCAGTTGTTACAAAAGGTTGATTATTACCACCCTTCCCATATGTAGCGGATACGGTTGGTGCTACATCAACGGGGCCTTTGTATCGTGTATCTTGACTGTGGTTTTCAAACATTACACAGGGTGGATGATTTGCTTTTGCTCTAAGTGTTGCTGTCTTACCATCAAGCACATCGATGCGTTGTCCACCTTGATCGTTTAAGCATACAGTGCCTGTCTTTCCAGTGCAGTTTTTAGCATTTCCGGCAGTTCTTTGCCACGGGCTGCCGCTCGGCGTAAAATTCCTTGGCATGCCTTCGGACTCAAATAGTATTTCTGCGGCACTTCTGCCTGCAAAATCTGCGACAAGGTAGATTCTACGACGACGTTGGGGTACTCCGAAATATTGCGCATCGATAGTTCGGTAAGCCACACTCCATCCGTCTCCCATATAGATGTCAGCGTATGGCCATCGTCCTTTTTCAGGTAAAGGCATCGAGGTGTTCGGCTCTTTGACACTGATGACCGTTTCGAGGACTGCTTTGAAGTCTTCTCCTTTATTCGACGAGAATGCACCGGGGACATTTTCCCAGACTGCATACCTTGGATATTGTCCATTGGTCTTACACCTCATTTCCTTGATAATTCGTATTGCTTCATAAAAAAGGACGGATTGTTCTCCGTCCAGACCCGCTCTTTTACCCGCCACACTCATATCTGTGCAGGGAGAGCCAAATGTTATGATATCTACAGGTGGAAGCTCCGCACCATTTAATTTGTTTATATCCCCATAATGCTTCATCTGAGGGATGTGTTTGGTCGTAACTCTTATAGGAAACGGCTCAATTTCAGATGCCCATAAAGGCTCAATGCCACAGAGCAGACCGCCTAGAGGAAAACCTCCGCTCCCATCAAAAAGAGAGCCGAGTGTCAATTTACTCATCTGCATTCACCTCCGGCAGGTCACAATATCTGATTTTCGAACCATCTCTTAAAACAAACACACCATCTGAGTTTCCAACTTGCTCAATATACCTTTTCACAATGACATCACAGTACTTTTCATCCAGTTCAATGGTGTAGCAGATTCTATCTGTCTGCTCACAGGCAATCAGTGTGCTTCCTGAACCACCAAAAGGATCAAGCACGATACAATTAGAAAGGCTTGAATTCAAAATAGGGTAGGCCACAAGTGCAACTGGCTTCATCGTAGGATGATCACTGTTTTTCTTCGGTTTCTCAAATTCCCAGATGGTGGTCTGCTTTCTATCGGAATACCAGTTATGCTTGCCTTTCTTTTTCCACCCAAAGAGAATAGGTTCATGCTGCCACTGATAAGGAGAGCGACCGAGAACAAGGGACTGCTTTTTCCATATACAAGTACCGGAAAGATAAAATCCTGCATCGGAGAATGCTCTTCTAAAATTGAGTCCTTCGGTATCCGCATGGAATACATAAATAGAAGCGTCCTTTGCCATCGCTGCTTCGGTGTTCTGAAATGCTGCAAGCAGGAAATCGTAGAACGCTTCGTTAGCCATATTGTCATTT
>DATCKK010000555.1:0-12229 GCA_036562325.1 Cytophagaceae bacterium
TTACTATGGATAACAATCTGACAAAGTAGAGTTAATACATATATCTATTTAAACCGCTATTGGAAATATTATTATTGCTTGCTGTTAAATATTCATCTTCTGCTCCTACTGTCCTTTCTGGCTTGCTCTGAATAGTTTCTGTTTTTCCTCTTTTGTTAAACTTTCATAGCCTGAACGGGAAATTTTATCCAGAATAGCATCTATTTCTTCCTGCTTAGGCATTGCGTTAGAAGAAGACTTTTTATCTCCCCGGTAACTTACTTTTATAGTTGATCTTCGTGTAAACAGTCGGGATATAAATTCTGCAATAGCAGTTAATGGCTTTCCAAGATCACGGCCTCTTTGAAGTTGTTTAATAAAAATAAAGCCCATAAATGCTCCACCAAGGTGAGCAATGTTGCCACCTGCATTAGCGTCTACGGATCCTATAAAAGACATGACAATAAAGAAAGCTGCAATGTAAGCAATTTTAACCGGCCCGATAAAGATCAGGAAAAATCGATGATGGGGTAGCAAGGTAGCGGCGGCAACTACTATGGCATAAACGGCGGCAGAAGCTCCCAGCATACCTCCGGAAATTTCGGCTCTTTGGATATAGTAAGGAACCAGATTGAATAATAGCAAATATAGGATTGCTCCTGAAAGAGCTCCCAATATATACAGGTTTATCAATCGCCGATTGCCAAGGTATTCATGTATTAATTTACCGAACCAATACAGGAATAGCATATTGAACAATATGTGCAATATGTTCTGGTGAGAGAAAGCATAAGTAACGATGGTCCACGGCTTACGGATAAACTCCTGAATAGGAGCAGGAATGTATAAAATATTTTCTATGAAATAAAAAAAACTGCGTGTATTGAATATCTCCGAGAATACGTAAATTATATTGATTATTAAGAATACAATAACATTAATCAATATGAGTTTTACCAGTCCATTGTCCTGTTTTTTAAACTGATCTTTAAGTTCGTCGAAAAGGTTATTCATGTCTTAATAATTTCTAGATTTAATACCCCAATATCTAATTAGTATAAACGCAAATAACATGCCTCCCAGGTGTGCAAAATGTGCTACATTATCTCCGGATCCGGGAGCTTGTTTTACCCCATAGACGAATTCAAGAAGTCCATATATCAAAATGAAGTATTTTGCTTTAATAGGTATAGGGGGAATTAGTAGCATTAACACCATATTGGGAAATAGCATTCCGAATCCTAGTAAAATTCCGAATACGGCTCCGGAAGCTCCAACCATAGGAGTATTTATGTAATTATAGTAAGTGGCTTTAACCAGCCCTTTGGCGTTTGCTATTGCCTGAGGGTGGGTAGCATTGTCTTCGTAAGTAGTAATGAACTCTTTGATATATGGATGGTCTGCTCCGTATTCTCGTATATAGGCAAGAAAGTTTTCAAAGGTTGGGTCTTTAAGATAGGTATTGTAAAGAGGCTTTAATTGTTGAACTTCTATGAACATAATTCCGAAGTGAAACAATGCAGCTCCTATTCCGCAAACCAGGTAAAAGGTAAGAAAGCGTTTTGGCCCAAATACTTGTTCTAGATGAGGGCCAAACATAAATAGGGCAAACATGTTACTGAATAAGTGCATCCACCCCCCATGCATAAACATATAGGTAAACAGTTGCCAGGGAGCAAACTCACTTGATTCAAAGTATCTTAACGCAAGATAATCTGTTAATTCAGAGGGGATAAAATTTGTAATAATAAAAATAGCGATATTTAATATTAGCAAATTTTTTACTACCGGAGTTATGTTAAAGCCCATCATATCAACATTCCTTTCTAAAATTTATTAAAAAACCTACCGATTTTTCCCATGTCCATAATTATTAAGCTTGGATTTCCATTGGGGGCATAGGTGGGCGTTTTACATGCAAACAACTGATCTATTAAAGTGTTCATTTCTATCAACGACAATTTCGTGCCAGGCTTGATGGCTGACTTTTTGGCAAGGGATCGGGCAAGGTTTTCATGTTTATCAAGCTTTAGTTCGGACCTGTTCATTTTAAACTGTTCAATCAGTCCTTCAAACAGGTCTTTTTCATTGGCCCCGGGTACATCTGCCGGAATACCATTTACTACTATAGTGTTTTGGCTGAATATATTAAATACAAACCCCAGTGACCGGATTTCCTGCTCCAGTTCCATTACCAGGCTAAAATCAGAAGGGCTAAGGTTTAATGTCTGAGGGAATAAAAACTGCTGGCTAGCCCCAAATTTGTTTTGCAACATATTTAGGTATTTCTCATAAAGTATTCTTTCATGAGCGGCCTGCTGGTCTACAATCATCATTCCTGACTTGACCTGAGTTACAATATATCGTGTGTGAAGTTGAAAGGTTGAATTGTTTTCAGCGTAAAGCAAGTCTTTGTTGATTGACTGGCTTTCATCTTCATTACGATTGATGGAACTTTGTAAAGTTATGGTTTGCATGCCGCTTGTTTCCTCCTCATCTTGTTGCTGCTGAAACTTTTCCAGGCTTTTGTACAGTTCCTGCCAGTGTTCCTGATTACCACTATTGCTTCCCAGATTATTAATTTTACTGCTGAAGGTTATTTTTTGCGGTTCCCGGTTCTGCTGGTCAAAATCGGAAGGAATGTTAATGCCACCACCCGTAAATGCATCAAAGTTTACATTCTGCTCAAAATCAAGGCTTGGAGTTACATTATGGGTGGCAAGAGACTTCTTTACGGCGGCTCTTATTATAGCATAAATGGTCTTCTCGTCGTCGAACTTGATTTCAGTTTTGGTCGGATGTACATTTATATCAATGTGGCTTGGATCTATTTCTATGAATAAGATATAGAATGGAAAACTGTCCGAAGCAATAAGGTCTTCGTAAGCATTCATGACTGCATGGTGCAGGTAATTATTCCTGATGAACCGGTTGTTCACAAAGAAAAATTGTTCTCCTCTTGTTTTTTTAGAGTTTTCAGGTTTTCCGACATATCCGGTAATTTTTATTACTTCTGTTTCTTCCTGACATGGGATTAGTTGTTCCTTATAACTGTGGCCAAAAAGAGAAATTATTCTCCGGCTAAGTTTTTCGGAAGGAAGGTTAAAGACCTCCATGTCATTCTGATAAAGTGAAAAGGCAATATGTGGGTAGGATAAAGCAACACGGATGAATTCGTCCATGATGTGCTTCATTTCCACTGGATTGGATTTTAAGAAGTTTCTGCGTGCAGGTACGTTAAAAAACAGGTTTTTAACACTAATAGATGTTCCGGTTTCGCATGCTACCGCTTCCTGTTGCTTTATTTCTGACCCTTCAATTTTTATAAGAGTACCTACCTCCTCAGATTCTTTACGGGTTTTTAGTTCTACCTGGGCAACGGCAGCAATGGAGGCCAGAGCTTCTCCCCGAAATCCGAAGGTGCGGATTGCAAAAAGGTCTTCCGGCTTTATCAACTTAGAAGTGGCATGGCGCTCGAAGCACATACGGGCATCGGTTTCCGACATGCCTGATCCATTGTCAATAACCTGAATCAGTTGTTTACCCGCTTCTTTGATGATTAGTTTTATTTCCGAACTTCCGGCATCTATTGCATTTTCTAAAAGTTCTTTTACCGCAGATGCCGGCCTTTGTACTACCTCGCCTGCGGCAATCTGATTTGCCAAAGAATCAGGAAGTAAACGAATTATATCTGGCATTTATTCCCTCTCAACTTTAAATTCTAAAATATTCAATAATATTAAAACCTTTTTTCTTAAAAAGTTATTTTACCAATATAATATTTTACTTTTTTACTCATTACATTATTAGTCATTGTGAATTTTTGGTAACCCTGCAAATGGTTTTATATTTGAAGGAGAATTGTGGGGTTATCAGACTACAAAATTAAGATAAAATATAATGTTAAAGAAAGTTGTTGGTTTTTTACTTTTCCCTATACTTTTGTTAGTTGCGTCTGCGTGGAAATCTCCCGGAAGGAATAGCAGTAAACTGACTCAAGAGCAATGGGTGGACAGTGTAATGAGCAGTCTGAGCGAAGAGCAGAAGATAGGCCAGTTGTTTATGGTGGCTGCTTATTCGAATAAAGACCAAAAACATATTAACGAGATTGAGGAACTTGTCCGAAAATATAATATAGGTGGGCTTATATTTTTTCAGGGAGGCCCCGGGCGGCAGGTTAATTTGACCAATCATTATCAATCTATAGCCAAAGTACCTTTAATGATAGGAATGGATGCAGAGTGGGGCTTGGGTATGAGGCTGGACAGCACTTTGTTTTTCCCTAAGCAAATGACCCTCGGAGCTATACAGGATGACAGCCTTATTTTTAAGATGGGGGCAGAAATAGCACGTGAGTGCAGAAGAATCGGGGTTCATATCAATTTTGCTCCGGTAGTGGATATTAATTGCAATCCTAATAACCCTGTGATAGGAATGCGTTCCTTTGGTGAATCTAAAGAACTGGTAGCAGCAAAGGGGATAGCGTACATGAATGGGATGCAAGCCTATAAGGTGTTGGCCAATGCCAAGCATTTTCCCGGCCATGGTGATACCGAAACAGACTCACATGTTGGGTTGCCCGTCATAAATCATACTAAAGACAGATTAGATGAAATAGAGCTGTATCCATTTAAAAAACTGATAGAGGCAGGCGTGATGAGTATGATGGTGGGGCATATGCACATACCTGCTCTGGATAATACTCCCAATATTGCTACTACCTTATCTAAGAATGTAGTGACCGATTTATTAAGGGGTGATCTTGGTTATCAGGGCTTGATATTTACTGATGCCTTAAACATGAAAGGTGTCAGTAGTTTTTATAAGCCGGGTGAAGTGGATTTGATGGCTTTGCTGGCAGGAAATGATGTTTTACTTTATTCAGAAAATGTTCCCAATGCAATAAAGAAAATTCAAAAAGCAATAAAGGATAATGAGATTAGTGCGGAAGAGGTGCATAGCCGGGTAAGAAAAATATTAAGGGCAAAATATTGGTTAGGGTTAAATGAGTATCAACCGATAGAATTAAAAAACCTCCATTCAGATTTAAATAATTCTAAAGCCAGATCTATTCAGACAGAGCTTTATCAAAAAGCTCTGACAGTGGTAAACAATCAGGAGAGCAGGATACCTATAAGAATATTAGATACTACCACCTTTGCGTCTGTATCAATAGGTAAAGGTTTAGAGAATGAGTTTCAAAGAATGCTTTCCAACTATGCTCCGTTTACTCATTTTGCTATTGAAGATAAAAATGCAGAGGAAGCTGTATATACTAAAGTATTGGAGCAACTTAGAAAGTATGAAGTGGTAGTTGTTGGGGTTCATAATACCAACCTGTTTAATTCCAAAACTTATGGAATTACTGAAAATACCAAGAGATTCATCGCAAGGTTAAATGAGCAAGGGATTACTACCATTGTCAGTGTTTTTGGGAATCCATATAGTTTAAAATACTTTATAGACTCACCTAACCTGATATGTGCTTATGAAGATAATGAGATTACGAATCGTCTTGTTCCACAATTAGTATTTGGAGGCATTAGTGCAAGTGGAAAGCTTCCAGTGTCTGTTCATGCCAATATGCCTGTCGGACATGGGCTATTAACTGATAATACACTTCACAGATTAAGATATTCTTTCCCCGAAAATGAAGGGATGGATGGTAAAACATTGCTTCGAATTGATTCTATAGTCGAAAAGTCCATTGCAGATAAGGCTATGCCTGGTTGTCAGGTATTAGTCGCAAAAAATGGAGCAGTAGTATTCAGTAAAAATTACGGCTACCTGACTTATGATAAACAACAGCCGGTTACCTCATCTACTGTTTATGACATAGCTTCTATTAGTAAAGTAGCAGGGACACTTCAGGCGGTAATGTTTTTACAGGAAAGAGGGTTGATCAAGCTGGATAAAAAAATATCCTATTATCTTCCAGAGTTGAAGGGTACCAATAAAGATGATTTGATTATCAGAGACGTACTCACGCACCAGGCAGGGCTAATACCATTTCTGCCGCACTGGAAAAAGACAGTGGACACCTCCGGGTATATGAAAGCCTATTACAGTACCACCAAAGATACTTTGTATACCCGGGAAGTAGTGCCCGGAGTGTATTGTATTAAATCCATAGAAGATACGCTATGGGCATGGACAGTGGAGTCTGATCTTTTAAAGAAACCAAAACGTGCGAAGAAACATGATTATGTATATAGCGATCTTGGTTTTTATATAATGAAGCGGGTAGTAGAAAGAATACTGAATCAGCCTCTGGATGAGTTTATGCAACAAAATTTTTATGATCCGCTGGGATTGGCTACATTGACATACAAGCCTTTGGAAAAGTATTCTGTTGATAAAATTGCGCCAACCGAAGATGATAAGTATTTCAGAATGACCTTAATAAGAGGAACGGTACATGATCAGGGGGCAGCCATGCTGGGAGGATGTGCTGGACATGCCGGTTTATTTAGTAATGCTAATGACCTGGCAGTGATCATGCAGATGAATCTTCAATATGGGTACTATGGGGGCTTGCGGTATTTCTTGCCTGAAACAATTCCTTATTTTGCGAAAAAGCAATTTGAAAAAAACCGTCGTGGATTGGGCTGGGATAAACCTGAGCCATCCGGTAATGGGCCTACTTCTAATTATGCATCACCAAACACCTTTGGCCATACCGGTTTTACGGGTACTGCTGCGTGGGTAGATCCTGATCAGAATTTGGTATATATATTTCTTTCCAACCGGGTACATCCGGATGCGTCAAACAATAAGTTAATACGAGCAAGTGTAAGAACGGTAATTCAGGATGTTATTTACCAATCTATTTTAAATTATAAAGAATAAGATTTTATGACAGACTTGTGAGGTAGGTTTGTCATGTCATTTTTTCATAGAGGTGTCAATTTGTCTCTATGAAAAAACTATTTGATTGTCAGTAAAAATACTTGTTGTAACATTTTTTTAGTCTTTGAATTCCTCTATTTAGACTGGAACATTATTAGGACGGTCCGGTTGTTGCATTTAGGATGCCATCACAAATTTCTTTTCTCAATGAATATTCTTTAGTAATATTCCCAAAGAAATAAAAGAAATAGTGTGTTCACATTTTAAGGCGTTAAACAAATGAAAATCGGAATTGTTTGTTACCCCACTTTCGGAGGCAGTGGTGTAGTAGCTACAGAACTGGGGATAAGTCTGGCAAAGTTGGGGCATCAAGTCCATTTTATCACTTATACTCAGCCTGCAAGGTTAGATTTTTTTAACGAAAATCTATTTTATCACGAGGTAACAATTTCCGATTATCCACTTTTTCAATATCCGCCGTACGAGTTAGCCTTGGCCAGCAAAATGGTTGATGTAGTGAAATACGAGGGGTTGGATTTGCTTCATGTGCACTATGCGATACCACATGCTTCTGCCGCCTACATGGCAAGAGAAATTCTAAAAACACACGGGATATTTATTCCTATAGTAACCACGTTGCATGGGACTGATATTACTTTAGTGGGTAAAGACCCTTCCTATGAGCCGGTAGTTACCTTTTCAATCAACCAGTCAGATGGAGTTACGGCAGTAAGTGAAGACCTTAAAAACGACACCTTAAGGCATTTCGATATTAAGCAGCATATAGAAGTCATTCCCAATTTTGTAGATATAACCAAGTTTAAAAAGCAAAAGAAGGAACATTTTAAAAGAGCCATTTGTCCTAATAATGAGAAGTTGTTGGTACATACTTCTAACTTCAGGCCTGTGAAGCGATTAGAGGACGTTGTAAGGGTTTTTGATAAATTGAGAAATATAATACCTGCCAAATTATTGCTGGTAGGAGATGGGCCTGAGAGGATAAAAATAGAAAAGTTGTGTCGTGATTTGGGGACTTGTCACGATATACGCTTCTTAGGGAAGCTGGAAGCTATAGAAGAAGTATTGTCTGTAGGAGACCTGTTTATAATGCCTTCCGAAAAAGAAAGTTTCGGATTGGCAGCACTTGAGGCGATGGCATGTGAAGTGCCGGTATTATCGTCCAATGCAGGAGGGCTTCCGGAGTTGAATATAGATGGAGTAACAGGGTTTTTAAGTAATGTGGGGGATATAGAAGATATGGTTAAAAAAGCACTGTATATACTGGATGATAATAATCTTCCGGAATTTAAAAAGAATGCACTTGCAAGAGCAAAGGAGTTTGATACGTCCATAATCGTTCCTAAATATATAGCATTTTATGAAAAAGTGCTGGAGCGATCGGCTTCGACAAATAAGTCGATTAACAATAAGAATTAGATTATGTTATTTGATTTAAACAGTTTATAGAATTTTTTAACAATATACTTGTATGAGAGAAGAGAATAATGATAGAATCAGACCGAAACATACCGGTACAAAAAAAATTTTTGATAACCCGATTTTGGAAAGGTTATCCAGAACACATATTGCAGTGCCTGTTAGTATGTTTATACTATTTTCATTGCTGTTATTGTATTATGCCATAGTTTATACCAATCTCCCTCCGGCAATTGTTCCCTTTCTCTTTTTATCCGGGCTTTTACTTTTTACATTGATAGAATATATGGCTCATCGATTTTTGTTTCATATGAATACAAACACTGAATTTAAAAAGAAAATTCAATATAATTTACATGGTGTACATCATGAATATCCTAAAGATAAGGATCGTCTGGCTATGCCTCCTCTATTGAGTTTATTATTGGCAACTATATTGTTTTTTCTTTTTTATACATTGATGGGTACTAAGGTTTTTGGGTTTCTTCCGGGAGTTATGACTGGGTATGCTTCCTATCTGTTTGTACATTTTATTGTTCACGCATATCCGCCTCCAAAAAATTTCTTTAAGACATTATGGATCAATCATGCGATCCATCATTATAAAGATAGTAGTGTTGTGTTTGGAGTTTCATCTCCTTTATGGGATTACGTGTTCGGAACAATGCCTAAGAAAAATAATTAATAAGAAAGCCACCCAAAAGGTGGCTTTCTTATTATGATTATAATTTTAAGAACTATTGTATCAAGACTGATTAATATCGTTGTAGAATGTCAATGATTTGAAAAAATAAAAATTAACAAGGTAATAAGAAATATAACCGAAATAGCCAGTAAGACACTGACCATTGTTTTGTACTTATTTATCTTGATTTTAAGTGTTAGATTTTCTTCCTTGATTTGCTTGGTTTTATCTATTTTATCAATACAACTGATAATTCTTTCTAAAGCTTCTTCATTTTTTATAACATAATCAAATGCCCCGCCTTTTAAGGTATCAATGGTAATTTGCATATCAGATTGATTACTTAATAAGACTACTTCTGTATCAGGGCTTAATTGTTTAATGATTTCAAGAGTTTTTAAACCATTCATTCCGGGGAGATTATAATCAAGTATGATTAAATCGGTGTTTTTTTCATAATCAAAATTATTGATTAATTCTTCTGCACTGGTGTAAGAGTTTAGTTGAGCATTGAATGAGTTGGTGAGTTTATGCTTCAGAAGAATGGAGTACATCTCGTTATCTTCAACAATAACAATATTTAATTTATCTTGAATCATACTTAAAGAGCGCGCTTAAAATAATTCTTTGTTACGTAAAATTTAACAAATGGTTAGTGTCAGGCTAAAATGTTCTATTATAATAGTTTAATTTTATTTTTTGTATCTTTAAGCGTGAAATATCCGTTCAACATCTCCGGATAAGTTTATTTTATTAATTAATAGCACTATAAGTTACACTCTATGAAAGTAAAACTACTTGCTTTTTGCTCTTTGTTTTTTTTGTTAAAAACACAAATGGTTTCAGCACAGACTATTCCCAATAGTGGATTTGAGGATTGGGATCAATCCAGTACTTTTGAAAAGCCCGTTAATATTATTCAAAACTCCAATGCCGAAAGCTTTTATAATACGGGAGTTGCTACAATGACAAAAGTTCAGGGGGTGACAGGATATGCAATGCGTCTCGAGAATAAGTTAGCGCCTAATGGAGATAATCTTTTGGCATATGCTTCTTGGGGCGAAGCAAGCGAGAGTGGATTCTCAAAAGGAGTTCCGCTGCCTTCAGAGGAGCCATTGGATGGCGTGACTATGAAGTTGAGGTATAGCCTGAGTACAGGTTTTAGAGGATTTATTGCAATTATTCCGACAAAAGATGGAGTCCCTGCGGGTGATGGTAATGGGGTGATTCCAGGTGCTTATGTTTATTATATTGAAGGGGATCAACCTTCATTTACTACAATGAATTTTACGTTTGAACCCTCTTTGACGGAAAACCCGGATTCTTGCATGCTGTTTATTGCCGCAGCAGAGTTGGGAGAGAATTCAGATTCCGGAAAACCCGGAGATTTTATAGAAGTGGATGATATTGCTTTTATTGGAACGAGTGACATATTCCTCGGAGGCAATCTTGAGGAGTGGGAAGAAGGGCCATCTGTAGAATTACCAAAAGAATGGCGCGTAGAAGTTCGTGGTTTAAATTATTTAACTTTTCAAAAGTCATCTGATGCCTTTTCCGGAAATTATTCAATACAATTGAAAAATATAGTGGAAAGTGAAGGGCGTCGAGTTCTGGGAAAGGTGATGTTAGGGGACGAAATTTGTCCGGGAAATGGCAGTGATTGTACCCCTCTTCCTGGTATGAAAATAAATTCAGTGCCAAGGTCAATTGGCTTTTATTATAAGTATTTTACTTCCGGAGTTGACTCTGCAACATGCAGTGTAAATTTATTGAAGTCAGGAGTAGGAAATGTGGCAAGAGGATGGAATTATTTTCTGCCAACAAACGATTGGAAGTTTGGTGTAGTGTCTATAGCATTTCCAGATGAAATACCTGATAGTGCCAAGATAGCATTTGAAGCCGGAAGATGGGAAACAGCAGTAGATGGTAGTACTTTATTGATTGACGATGTTAAGTTTCACTATTGTGATGAAGAGGCTACGATTAATGGCCCATCTTCAGTTTGTGTAGGAGCAAGCGGAGTACAGTTCAGTATTAATGAAGAGTTTGCTTCGGGGTATCAGTGGAGTACAACCGTAGGAACTATTTCTTCCGGAGAAACTGAGCCTACTGTAGTCATTGATGGTATTTTGGAAGAAGGCACCATTACAGTTGTAAAAACATATATGGACGGATGTCCAGATAAAACATTTGAACTAAATATTTCTGTTGCGAATAATGCCAACGCAGATGCGGGGCAGAATCAAACTTTGTGTGCCGATAACGCTACAGTAAGTTTAAATGGAGTGATTACAGGTGCTGTAACTGGTAGTTGGTCTTCGTCAGGTTCAGGGGATTTTGATGATCCGGCATCAATAATAACCGTTTATTATCCATCTAGTGAAGATATTGCAGCTGGTTCTGTCGAACTTACACTAACTACTTCTGACGATAATGGATGCCAATCAGTGTCTGATGTTATGCAAGTAACTTTTGAACCTGTTCCAACCGTTGATGCCGGAGAGGATGATTTAGTATGTGATAACTCAATTTCAATTGCATTGAATGGGACAATTACTGGTGCTCCAGGAGGGCAGTGGACAACCTCCGGAATAGGAACAATTACTGACGACGATGCATTAACTACTACCTATATGACTTCTGTTGCTGATGTTGTAGCGGGTTCTGTAACATTTACGCTTACTTCTACCGGCAGCCAGGTTTGTGCGGCTGCAACGGATGAGGTAGTGTATACCTTTACAGTTTGTACAGGTGTTGATTCGAACCTTGGCTCATTGAATGTAAATTATTATCCAAATCCCGCTAAAGATGTAGTGACATTTGAATTAGGTAAATCAGTGAAGGTAATGGAAATGGTGATTGTTGATGAGTTAATTCAAACAGAAAAAACAATTATTGTAAATGATGTAACAGATAAAATTGATCTGAATTTTTCAGATATCAATTTAGGTGTTCACATGGTGATTATAAGAACCGAAGAAGGTGCCATCATGAAAAAAGTTATAAAAATGTAATTATAGCACTTTAGTAAAATCTTAAAAGGCTGAACTTCACAAGAAGTCAGCCTTTTTTAGTTTTCTTTTGTTGGAATAAAAGACTTTATGCCGCTATTGTATTAATATGAATAAATGATTTTATAGGGATCAACAGGAATTTCTGGGGGGAGGATAATTTTAAGCATAAATTTTTGCTAGTCGATATAGAAAAAAAGACACATTTTTTACCCCTCTGAACACCGATCTAAAAGCTTTTATTTTAGCATTAAAAGATTCTGCAGAG
>DATCKK010000254.1:0-1841 GCA_036562325.1 Cytophagaceae bacterium
CGTATACTCCGGCTGTCAACGACAGGGTACTTCTTGTTAAAGTCTCCGGAACATACATCGTATTAGGAAAGGTTGTGAAACAATGATTTTGAGAGAACAACATATAAGTGTTAGATTACCTCAAGAAAAAACGATTGATACCGGGATTGTATTTGTGCAAAACGATAAAGATGTCTATAAACTGAACATCCGAGTTTTTGACGGGGTTTATGAAATTGACTATACAGAAGTTGAAGAAGCAACAATAACATTCTCAAAAGCAGACGGTACAGTCGTTCAGGGTAACATGCAGATAGAAGCAAATCAGCTGACTTATGTCCTCGGTACAAACGAAATAGCAGCTCCGGGGAAACTCCTTGCAAGCATACAGCTTTTAGGCGCAAACGAAAGACTTACTACCGCACGATTTGTATTCAAAGTTGAAAGGGATCTGATAACCGAGGATGCTGTGAAAAGCACGTCTGAATTCGCTATTCTGCAACGGTTGAAAGAAGAACTTGAAGCTATTGATGTAGTTGATTTGACAAATCAGTTTAATGCGCATAAGGCAGAAAGTGTAACGAAAACAGTCTTAATAACAGAACCTTTCGACCAAACAACAAAAACAACTGTGAACTTAGGATTTAAGCCAAAACTGATTACTATCGAAGCTGTTATTAGAGCTAGCGGTTATTCAAGCACGGGGCATTGTGATGAAACAGGGCAAGGGTTTGCTAGGCATACAAGAGTAGCGGCAGGAGATTATGACATACAAGGAAGCGGTATTGTTAGATTATACTACAACCAGAGTAATCAACTTATAGGAAATGTTACAATTACACAAACTGGAATTGAAATTAATTGGGAGTTACAGGGCGTATTGACGGGTGCAAGTGGAAACAGAAGATTGCTAGTTAGTGCAATAACTCATGGGGAGGGGTAGAAATGCAATTAGTAGCAACCTTAAATGGAAAGTTTTTCAGAGCAATATCAGTAACAGAAGATGAAATCGAAGTAGCAAAGGAATATATGCTCAAAGATCAAGAAGGATTAGAATTTCAAGTCATGTCAGATGAAGAGTTTGAAGAATGGTTAGTTGCATAGTTGGAAGCTTATGCGACCTATAATAAACTCTTTTATTTAATAATACACAAATCAAGGACAGGTTATGCCTGTCCTTTTATTATGCATATGAAAGGAGAGATTGATTTGAAGAAAGAAGTATTGCCTATACTGGGCATTATAGGGGCTTACATAGCAAAATTATTCGGAGGGTGGGACGCTGCTTTGACTACATTGGTTATTTTTATGGGTATTGATTACATCACTGGTCTGGTCGTTGCGGCAGTGTTCAAGAACTCACCCAAAACTGAAAGCGGTGCCCTTGAAAGTAGGGTCGGACTGAAAGGACTTCTCCGGAAAGGCATGATGCTTCTGGTTGTTTTAGTCGCCGTTCGGCTTGATATACTGACAGGGACAAGCTTCCTGAAAGATGCAACAGTCATTGCTTTTGTTGTCAATGAAACATTGTCTATTCTCGAAAATGCTGGCCTTATGGGCGTGAAGTACCCTGACGTTATTAAAAATGCCCTGGATACTCTCCAGAAGAAAAGTCAGGGAAGTGAAAATAAATGAAAATCCAAAAGAAAGAGTTCCAATGGGCCAGACCATTAAAACCGCTCGACCTTTCAAAAGTCACTGGCATTGCCCTCCACCACATGGCCCATCCGACCGCCGGCATGGATGAAATCCACCAATGGCACTTAGCCCGCGGATGGATGGGTTTTGCATATAACTATTGGGTGGATTATAACGGGAACGTATATGAATGCCGAGGGTTGAATGCCGGTGGTGGTTTACTC
>DATCKK010000255.1:0-1956 GCA_036562325.1 Cytophagaceae bacterium
GTTCTCCATGGACTGCACCACGCTGGATGAAAGTCAACAACCTGACAAACCTAGCTCCTCACAATTCATGGACAGGTGGACAACTAAACCCTAGCTATTACCAAGACTATGGCTGGTATTTTGTACAATGGATTAAAGCTATGCAAAATGAAGGAATTAATATAAGCTCTATCACTATTCAAAATGAACCATTAAACAGAGGTAACTCAGCATCTATGTATATGACTTGGCAAGAACAACAACAATTCATCAAAGAATCGCTAGGTCCACAACTGAAAGCCGCTAATCTGAATACTAAAATCTACGTTTTTGACCACAACTATAATTATGATAATATAGAAGACCAAAAATCTTATCCAACCAAAATATACCAAGACGCTACTGCTGCGTCCTATATCGCAGGAGCAGCATATCACAACTATGGAGGTAACAAATCCGAGTTACTCAACATACATGAAGCAAGACCAGACAAAGAGTTAATTTTTACGGAGACTTCTATAGGTGAATGGAATGATGGCAGAAATCTGAGCAAACGCCTAACAGAAGACATGAAAGAAGTAGGATTAGGAACTATCAATAACTGGAGTAAGGCTGTGATTGTATGGAATCTTGTATTAGATACCGAGAAAGGTCCTAATCGTGATGGCGGTTGCCAAACTTGTTACGGTGCGGTAGATATCAACAGTAAAAACTACCAACATATCACCAAAAACTCACATTACTATGTAACTAGCCATCTATCATCAGTCGTGAAGCCTGGTGCTTATCGTGTAGGTACCACCGGTTACAAGGTAGACGGATTAGAGTATAGCGCATTCCAAAATACAGATGGCTCATTGGCATTTGTTATTCTCAATGATTTGAATGAAGGAAAAAGTGTAACAATTAGTGATGGTAAAAAACATTTCTCTTACGAAGTGCCAGCCAAATCTATAGTTTCTTACAAATGGAAAAATTAAGGTCATGAAACAGTTAAAGAACAACCTTTATATTTTTGTTTGTCTCGTTTTAGCCCTTTCTTGTCAAAAAGAGAAAGAGTATACGTATAATATTGGCAACCCTTCTATTACCATAAATAATGCTCCTACTTCCGCATTATTTGGTGATAGTTTAGTGTTTAATGTTGCTGTTGAGGACAAAGATGTACCACTTTCTACGCTCAAAGTTCAATTGTATTTCACAGATGATATCGTCTCTGAAACCACTATTCGAACAAAGGAAAATGGCTCCTACACAGGCAAAATTTATGTTCCTTTCCTTAAGGATATCCCTAATGGAACAGCTACATTAAAATTTGTACTACAAAACATTAGTCAAAAAAAAGCGGTTAAAGAAATTGATTTACCATTGAGTAGACCTAATTTCCCTTACTTGGATTTAGTAACTAGCACCAATACATATAGATTACAACGAGTAGAGGAAAATACCTATGCTATCACTGAGAATTTGCCCTACTCGGTAAAAGGATATATTCAAGCACCGAAAGTAGGAGAATATGGTAATATTATGAACTTTGGGTGGGTCAATAATGAAGTACAATTGGGCAGTACCTCGGAGATACCATTCTCTTATTCTTCATCTACCACTTATACTATACAATTTAACACTCTGACATATGAAGCTTCACCGTTTATTGTCGCTTACGCTATCAACGGTACAATTTTTAGCCGCATCAATGACAATCTATTCAGAGCAGAGATAAATCTAAATAAAGGAGAGGAAGTTAAAGTAGATGGAATTGATGATTTCGAGAATTGGTGGATCGACCCAGATTTTTTCAAAGTAGATCAAAACAATAAAATAACCAGCAACGTCATCAATGGAAAGTATCGAATTTCAGCTGATTTTACACACAAATATCTGATTGCGGAAGCTATGGATGGAAATAACTTAGCAACATTAAAAGGTGATGGCACAGGAGCTATTTGGATTATTGGGGATGGCATAGGTAAACCT
>DATCKK010000262.1:0-4482 GCA_036562325.1 Cytophagaceae bacterium
ACACATCAGACCATGCCGCACTCTCCGCCGCTATGGAAAAAATGGATGCAGCAGGTGCCTGGGATTACGAAGCTAAAGCCAAACAAATTACTTCGCAGCTAGGCCTCATGAATATGCATCAAAGCATCACGGGGCTTTCGGGAGGACAAAGAAAAAGGCTGGCACTGGCCAAAGTAATGCTGGAAGAGCCTGACCTTATCATTATGGACGAGCCTACCAACCATTTGGATCTGGATAGTATCGAATGGCTCGAAGATACGCTTGCCTCTAAAAACACTTCTCTCCTGCTTGTAACACACGACAGGTACTTTCTTGATAAAGTAACTAATGAAATTATAGAGTTAGAAAACGGAAGCATCAGCCGCTATCAGGGCAACTACAGCTATTATCTGGAGCGCAAAGCCGAAAAGGTACAGCAGTTACAGGCAGAGAATGAAAAGGCACAAAACCTCATGCGTAAAGAACTTGATTGGATAAGAAGACAGCCCAAAGCCAGAGGTACAAAAGCGAAGTATAGGATAGATGCTTTTCATGAGTTAAAAGAAAAAGCTGCGCCTATTAAAACTACTCAAAAACTGGAATTAAATGTAAAGGAAACCCGGCTTGGCAATAAGATCCTTGAAGTAGACCATATCTCTAAAGGGTATAATGGGAATACATTAATCAAAGACTTTAGCTATATATTCAAAAAGAAGGACCGCATAGGTATCGTTGGTAAAAATGGTGCCGGCAAGTCAACCTTTTTAAATATGCTTACCGGAAACCTGAAGCCAGACCAAGGCTCTGTGATAAAAGGTGATACAACCGTATTTGGATATTTCACTCAGGAAGGTCTTGATATATCCGAAGACAAAAGAGTCATTGATGTGGTTAAAGAAATTGCAGAGGTAATAACTCTGGGCAATGGGCAAACACTTGGAGTTTCCCAGTTTCTTACCTTATTCCTATTCCCACCTCCAATGCAATACACTTATATAAGCAAACTAAGCGGAGGAGAAAAGAAAAGGCTCCAATTATTGAAAGTACTTGTGAAGAATCCTAACTTCCTGATACTCGATGAGCCTACCAACGACCTGGATATTCAAACACTGAATGTCCTTGAAGATTTTCTTCAAAACTTTGGCGGATGCTTACTGATCGTTTCACACGACCGTTATTTTATGGACACCCTGGTAGATCACTTGTTTGTGTTTGAAGACAATGGACAAATAAAAGATTTCCCGGGCAACTATACGGACTACAGAGAGTACATAAAGGAAAAATTGCAGGAAGAAAAGAAGGAAAAACAGCAGGAAAAGCAAGAGCAACAAGCCATTCCTACTCCTGCAAAAGAAAACAAAAAAGCTACCTTTAAAGAAAAGAAAGAATACGAGCAACTAGAAAAAGAGATTGAAGCCCTTGAAAAAACAAAAGAAGAAATAATAAATAAGCTTAACTCCGGTACCGGTTCTCACGAAGAACTAACAGAGTGGTCAAAAGAAATAGAGAGGCTGATCAGCCTGATAGATGAAAAGTCAGAACGCTGGCTGGAACTGGCAGAGAAGATACAGTAAAACTTAGGTAATTATCCCGTTATGATAAAACCTAACCAATAACCTGAGAATTTACAAAATACTACATCCTATTTAACAGAATTCAATATATGACAGGATTTAAAAAACCGTCATTGAATTCCTTGAAAAATTACACTAAAACAATATTATCCATAAATTCGTTTTAGTTAGATATTATCATAAAGACCCTTAATGAAATTTATACTTTCTTTAATATCTCTCATTGTTTTTACTACAAGTGGTTTTTGTTGTAGTTGCTACAATGATATTGAAGAAATGAATATTGCACGCTACAACGACCATGCAGCTATATTTATCGGAACGGTTGATTCGGTAAGTACCTGTAATACTACCTACACAGTGTATTTCACCATCGATAAGACATATAAAGGCAATCTACCAAAATCATTGGCGATAAATGATATTAATTGCGAAAGCCAATGCGCCCTGAACTTCACTGCCACCAACCAATATCTTGTATATGCCAGTCACAGTACAGATGCTTCCCGCCTGGAAATCACTCCTTGCAGTGGCACCAGAAAAATTTTAACTGATCAGGAACTGGAAGTTCTTCATTCAAACTCTTTGAAATTCAACAACGCGAATTACCTGGAAAAAGAAATTAAAAGGTGGAAGCATGAAATTGAGATGCTGGAAAAAATAACTTCAAAAGCATCCGGCTATATAAAAACCCATTATATGAATGGTAAAATTACAGGAGAAGGAAGACTGATAAATGGGATACCGGAAGGAGAATGGACCTATTTTTATCCGGATGGGAATATCAAGTCAAAAGGAAGTTATGTGCAGGGGAAAAGAGAAGGAAACTGGATCGAATATGCCATTTACTACAACACTTTTGAAGGTGATGCAATCAGTGAAAATAACCGAAAAAAATTTCTGATCAAAAGTACTGGTAAATACCTCCATGGCCAAAAGGACGGAAACTGGGAAAGGACCAATATTGACGGCACTACCCATATACTCGTATATCAAAATGGTAAGTTTATCCGGGAAAAGCTTTCAGGCCATTAATACAAATACCACCTCTGATTTTTTATAAAAATTTCATTAATAACCTTTATGCGTTAACAACTTTCGAAATCTTCAGGTTATAAGTATATACAAAATATACGTAAGTTAAATGATTGTTAATGGTATGGGCAAAGATGATAGATATATACTATGTAAAGATAATGCCTGCCTGTTTTTGATTGCCTTAGGCTGCGTCTGGGCAACAGCAGCAATAGTAGGTGAAACCAAGTATCACTTTATTTCCATATTGATATTATTATCCGGAATCACCTTATTCAAGCCAATCTTTCAACTTATTCAGAGAGGATTCTCCCTAGTTTCCTTATCACCGGACGACCCGTTAAAGATGTTGAATAAGCTGTTATCTATTGGCATTCCCATAGGATTAATAGTTGGGTTCTTCCCGTTCAAAGAGAACATCAATGTATTCTTTCCTACCTTCAGTATTCTTTTCGGAATAATATTCGGAATCATCGCTTATATATACCAGATACGTCTATTAGGATTAACGGGAATCTTATTGATCCTATCAGGATTTTATTATGGTTTGGTACAAACAGATCATTTTTCAACCGCCGGCTTTACCACAGCTCTTCTATTAGCCGGCTCAGGAATAATGGTAAGATTTACCAAAAATAAACCATCGCCCAAAAGAATATAAATAGGAATAAACTATCTGGGATTACTTAAAAGACATCCTTCCAGCATACCTTTTAACCCGGGTATTTCTTTGAACATCGGATGATCATTATCTACTGTTCGGAAAGATTGTTTTTGGAAATATTTTTCAATGATAAGCAAATGTTGAATACTCAGATTGTCCTTTATCTGCTCTAAAGCACAAGCACAATAGCCTTTAGAATTAACCGTAATGGAAGCCGGTGTACGTTCCATCGCATCTACACATGTTTTATAAAATGCACCTTCCAGTTCCTTGGTCCAGGTAAGATTACTCGAACAGGTTTTTAACAATTTAAAATATTCATCCCTGGTATACAGTGACCCTGTAACCAGCGCACCAACAGACGCTACATCTATCATATCACTTATTTCATCGTCGGTATAATTGCTCAACAATCTATCATAATAACAATCACAAAAATCTTTCACGCCACCAAACTTAAACTTTTTGTCTTTGGATAACTTTTCGCACTCTTTAATAAAATAAGGCCTTGTAAGTACATTGCCATTATTCAGGTAAACAATACGATTGGGATCAAGATATAATTCTCGTTTTTGATTGAGGTATACCGTATCTGTAGCGACTCCCTGAACCTCTTTTACATCGATGGCAAAGTTTAAATTTTGACCACTTTCATAAATCATCGTAGCAATGCCAAATACCTTCCCATTCATATTAATAACAGGGCTTCCGCTACTCCCGTGACTTATAGGTGCAGTAATCTGGATCACATTCCCTATATCCTTCATTTCCCTGATGGAGGATATAATACCTGTGGACACAGTACCTTCCAACCCATGAGGTGAACCCACCACAAAGATACTTTCACCTTCCACGACACTGTCGTTACTAAATTCCAGATACGAAAAACGAACAGTATCTTTATTTCTCACTTTAAATTTAATTATATCTATAGTTTTATCTTCCCCCAATACCATTTCTACATCCATTACCCTACCATCGTTAAGTGTAACTTCCGCTTTTTTCGCATTTTCAAATACGTGGGAATTACTAAGTGCCGTACCCAAAGAATCAATAAAAAAACCTGTACCCTGCTTTAGAGGCGAATTAAATCGATCGTAAGTAATGATTTTAAAAACACAAGGTTTTACCTTTTGAATAAGCTTAGGCAGAGGTACCTGAGAAAAGGCAGGAGAAAAAAACAAAAACACGAGTAGCAGAATACTAAGTTTTTTCATAATACCTCCATTT
>DATCKK010000265.1:0-5806 GCA_036562325.1 Cytophagaceae bacterium
TATTTACACTTACTCATTTTTATATTTATCCTTACCTGTTCAGGCTGCTGCCAAAACAAAAGCCAACAATCAGTAACTCTACCAATTGATACAACCAACTCAACTTATAACCAGCTTACCCAGGAGGAAGAAAGAGTTATCCTGTTTAAAGGAACCGAAAGGCCTTTCACCGGGAAATATTATAATCACAAAGAACCTGGCACTTATATCTGCAAAAGGTGCAATGCGCCACTATATCGCTCCAAAGATAAATTTGACTCTCACTGCGGATGGCCGAGTTTTGATGATGAAATAAAAGATGCCGTAGAACGTGTTCCTGACGCTGATGGCGAAAGGACGGAAATTATTTGTGCTAACTGTAAAGGCCATTTAGGCCATGTTTTTATTGGAGAAGGTTTTACAGATAAAAATACCAGACATTGTGTAAATTCTATATCGCTAGAATTTGTGCCTGAAGAAAATAAAAACTGATCTATATCCACTTTAAATTTCAACGGATTTTCCTATAAAAATTCGTAAACCCACATTTGCTCCGGTTTTTCATTATAAAGCATAAAAAACGGAGTTGGCTTAATAGCCAACCCCGTTTCACTTTTTTAATCACTTAACTAATACATTAATCCTTCAATAACTTTTTCTGCAAAGTAACTCCATTAGCTGACAACTTAAGAATATAATATCCTTTTGCAAGATGCGAAGTACTTAAGTAGTAAGTCTGACCAGAAGCTATTTCATTTTCAGATATTGCGCCTACTTTAACGCCATAAATATTATACAACTCAACTGTTTCATAACCCGATAGATTATTTATTTCTATCAATAAATAATCATTGAACGGATTTACTACAGAAACAGCACTTTCAAAGTAACCATAATTATCTGTTGTTAGATCATAAACTTCAACAATAATCGGATCGGAAACAGTGCTTGCTCCTTCATCGTCGATTGCTTTTGCTGTTAAGCTGTATGTTCCTATACCTGGTGTCCAACTGATAGAGTAAGGGGATGTTGGTGACTCACCTATTTTATCTGTCCCATTATAAAACTCTACCTTCGAAATAGATCCATCACTATCCGTTGCAGTGGCAGTTATTGTAATTGCTGTCCCGGATATATGGACGGAGTTATTTAGCGGAGAGGTTAGGCTTACTGTTGGGTTTTCATTTACATGAACTTTAGTAAATGTTATGTAATTAATATTAAAATCATCTGAATCCATTACTATTCTCAATATCTTCACCCCTGTTGACAATACAGGAGTTGTAACAGTAGTCGTTTGCCATATTTGCCACCCGCCTGTATTAGGTACAGTAATAGCCCCTGAAATATTTTCACCGTCTAACTCAATATGAAACGTCTTACCCGAGGTAATCGCTGCTACTCTAGCATCTATGGTATACGAAGCAGCTTCTTTTACATCTACTGTATATTCCAACCATTCACCCGTAACTATATATCCTATATTGTAACCAAGTCCCACATCGGTACATTCCTCTATATCCACCTGATCATTTCTATAATTGGCATTACCCTCATTCAATTCCGTCATATCTTTATAAGCGATATCAGGCATTCCTATATCATATTGTTCTGCTTCAATTTTTCCAGGTATGGCAAAGGGAGTTCCATTAAAAGGTGTTTGAGTAGTATTAACAGTTATAGTAATACTTACGCCCGCAGAGGTTGTTGATTTTCCTTTGTCATCGGTAGCTATAGCAGTAAGTGTATGAGTACCTGTAACAATAGTAGAAGTTGCTAAACTATATGGACTTGAATTTACCTCTCCCAATAAAATTCCATCCATATAAAAAGCAACCTTACTTATAGAACCATCTGCATCGGATGCAGATGCAGATATAGTAAAGCTTTCTCCCTGTGTATAACTCGCATTGTTTGCAGGGGCAGTAATAGTAACGGTAGGAGCCTGATTCGACTCATCAGGAACCGGAGCCCACCAGTTACCAGATATGAATAACATGGTAAGCAGGTTAAAACTGTCTTCAAAGTAAGAAGCCTTCATGCCCTGGATAGTTGCCCATCCGGAGTTCACCCAATTTTGATGAGTAACATCCACTACTCCTGCAGCCACCATAGGGCCTATAAAAATAGAGGACTGATAATTGCTACCAGCCAAATCATTACCGGCTAAAGTATAGCCGGCCTTGATGCTTCCCGGACTTCCTCCTGTCTTGGTTTTTGCCCAATCCACTATTTTATTAACTGCATTTTTCGCTGCAGGCGTGCCAAAATGAGCGTAATCAATAACTATTCTCAACGGATATCGACAAGCATTATAATAATAGTTTCCATCATTAGGCCCTTCTAAAAAATTAGGATTGGCCGGAGTTGGAGTAGCTCCCACTACAAAATCAGGCATCAATCCCGTTGCAGAAGAATGACTGGCCGTAATAGAAGAAATCATATTATAAACAGTATTAGCAACTTCGTCCCAAAAGACATCTCCGGTGGCAACTTTATAAGCGTGCATGTGTCCGGGCATCCAGTCCGATGGCCGGGTATTGTAGGCATTATTATCCCAATCTCCTAAATTGGTTCTTTTACTGGAGTTTATCTCATCGGCCTTTATACCATTGGTAATCATTTTTTTGGCTTCTTCAAGATAATTAATGGCTCCTCCTGATCCCCACTGATAATGTGCCAATAAAAGTGCATAAGCTATATCCATATCTCCATCAGTTGCCGAACTAAAACTTCCCTGTGCATTTATATTGTCAGCAACAACCCACCCCATCAAATTACTGTTGATCGAGCTCTTGTAAGCCCGTGCTGTTTTAAAAAGGCCATCAAAATAAGTTTTAGCATTGGAATCGTAACCTGCCATTAAAGCTGTGATAATCATACCATATCCCTGACCTTCTGAGGATCCCAAAGGTATATATCCATTCGGACTACCGGTAATTTCCCCTTTAACATAGTACCCACCGGGCAACGAAGAAAGATCATTCTTCAAGTATTTATTTTTCCAATAGTCATAAAACTCCTTTACTGAAGTATTCATCGAAGCCTGAGTTACATTATTTGGCTTGATACATCCCGGATAATTAATTTCCTGAGGAAATGGCCTGTTTTGAGAAAAAACCACTGACACAGAAAGAGTCAGTCCTACGGATAAAATGAGTAATTTTTTGATCATACTATATTGGGTTAGGTCAAATAGCTAAAACAAAGCTTGCCGCCTTTATGTTATAATAAATAAAGATTAACCCGTGATTAGAAATATTTCAATAAAAAATACTGCAAAAGAAAGAGAAATTAAGTGCATTTTCGGGCTGGTTATCCAAGGAAAATAACATTAAAAACTATTGAAAAATAACGCATTAAATGACTATTACAGACTAGTCGACCTTATAAATAACAATAAGACACCAAGCAGGATTAACAATCTCAGGAAGCAGGGAGGAGTTACTTATTTTTTTTATTGCTCATACCTCCAAAGATATGCTTAAATGAAAATTTCAATTGTAAGCATATCCCTAGAGTATGAGTATAACAAATTATATATTATATATCAGCACCTGGTTCCTTTAATATCCATTGAAACCCAGAATTTTAACTTTTTACTTCTTCACATTAAATATATACCGGTCATTATGAGTAGAATCTTCATCAACTACTGCAACAATTTTTATAGCCGCATAAGTCGCTGAATCTCTGCCTAACCTGGTAATAATAATGTCATCTGCTTTCAGGTCAGTTACTTTATCAAGTTTAGTACCTGAGTTATATGCATTAACAACTGAGTTTTTCGTAGCATTCACATAGTCAAAACCAGAATACATTACAAACTTTCCTCCAGCCGGAGATACCCAGGCTCTGGATAAGGTATGGCTCGAATCGGTATCATTAGCATTTTTTATATCCTGAACAGAATCTTTAGAAATACCAGAGAACAAAGGCGACAGATTTACCAGGTCATAAGCATCTGCCTTTCCGGACATCTTGGAATACATAATATTACCTGTATTTTCTGTTAATGGTGTAAAGTTGTGTTTTACATTCAATGTCCTTGGAGCAGAAGTTTCATTTCCATCATTATCTATCATTTTAAAAGTAAGTGCGACACTGTAGTCTGCGGCCTTACTTCTCACCAGGTATTCATAATTAAAACTAAATTTCTTTGTACCATCAACGACAGAATCCAATATAAGAGTCGAAAAGGAAGTGCTTTCTTTCTCGAACACCTGAAATCTTTTAACCCCTTTGGAAGCAGAGGTGTTAACATAAAAAGTAATTACTTCACCGGCAGTAGCATCCATTACCAGATAGCTTGGTGAGACAAATATGAGAGGATTTTCATTTTCTTTTTTGCAGGACGATATAGCAACAAAAGAAATTAGAACGAAAGGCAGGAATATCTTTTTAAAGAACATAACTCTGATATTTTTCTGGTTTTCTATTTACAAGAGAGGCCAGGAAGTAAGAGTACACTATACTCTTTCTCCCTGGCCTGGATAAGAATAATTTTAATATTATTCTATTCCGGCTTACTTAACTTTTAACTTAAAAGCCTTAGCTTTTATTATAATGGAATCTTTTCTTCCTAAAAACATTCCATCTGATTCTACAAAGTAAGAAACCGGCAATACAAAATCAGCATCAGGTTTTGACATCAATGCATCATACAATGCATTGTTTACACCTCTTCTCACAGAAAGATTTCCTAAGAAACCTCCGTTGCCGATTCCGATAGCACCTGTATGGAATCTTCTGCCACCTACTGGTATTACACCAAATAGGTAAGACTGTTTAGAGCTTCCGGTAACCTCTCCAATGTATTCCAGATCTTCCATGTTAAAATTCACCTGTACATTTAAATTAGTAGAAGGTGTTGACTTCGTACGTCTTGTACATGATGAAATCAGAAGAACGGATACAGATAATATAAATAAATATTTTAATAGCTTCATATTAAAAAATTAGTTGAAGTAAATACTTAGAATAAGTCTCAGGTTGTTATTGGTATCGATGTTAGATGACCTTTTGCTTAACTTGCTGTAATAGTTGTTATCAACGTTACCTAAACCATCGTTATCCTGAGTATAATATTCCTGAGTAGTGGTTCTTGAACCATCATTTGTTTCGTTAACAACTTTGGTTTTTCCACCAAAATTCCAGATACCAGTCCATCCGTACTCAACACCAAGAGCAATTGGAAGATCTAATACGAACACGTTAACACCTATAATTCCACCTAAACCAACTACTGTTTTACCAGTTGTAGTTTTGGTATAACTATACATATTACCAGAATAATCTTCATTGTTTTCTGTTACGTCTCTTCCAAAACCTAGATATAAATCACTTCCTGCGTATACATCAAAAATATTGCTGTATCCGAAGTGCTTTTCAATACCAGGCACCAATACATATTCTCTGGAGCTTTCTTTGTACTTATTAGAAAGTGTGTTGCCTCCAGATAAAGATGTATCAATATCTCCTTTAGAGAAATCAGAAGTTCTTGAAAGTCTCAAACCTCCACGGATAGCTAAATCATCATTAAGGAAATACTTTCCGGTGATTAGGTTTCCTTTTCCAAGAAGATTCTGCTTAGTTAATGTTTCATCGTTAACATCAACTCCGAATGTTAACACCTTAGTACCTGCTGAAGGTCTTGTTCCAAATTTGTAAGTGGATGGATCACTAACCCTATCAGACAATTGTCCGAAAACTGAAAAATTAACAGTTAAGAATAGGGCAAAAATAGATAAACGTTTTTTCATACTTTAAATTTTTTTAAAAAATTTATTTAATGCGCAAAATTAAAGGAGTTAACCAATGAAAAACC
>DATCKK010000271.1:0-3861 GCA_036562325.1 Cytophagaceae bacterium
TGTTTTTAGACTACCTATAAGGAATTGAAACCCCGTTGCAATTCGCGTTCTTTGTTTTGTTCAAACCGGGTTCTAAGTTCTGCAAGCTTTTGTTCTTTTGCTTCATCCGGCAAGGGCTGGCCGCAAGTCGGGCAGTTGAAATTGTTTTCGTCGGGTTCAGCGAATCCCCATGCCATGATATCTTGCTTTTCTGCGTTCAATTCCTTGTACTGTGCAAGCAGTTGTTGCCTTTCCTGTTCTTTTAAAGCAATTTGGCTTTTCGCATATTCAATAGATTGTTTTAAAGTCTTGATCCTGCCTTCAAGCATGTATTTGTCATCAGCAACTTTCTGCTTTTCCCTGAGAAGCTCCATCCTGCCGGAATTAGCCTCCTCGTCAAGCCGGGCTTTTATTTGTTGTTGCTTACCCTTCAGGACATAAAGCTGTCGTTGTTTTTCCTGGTATCTACTGACAATTGAAGTCGCATCCGACATCTGCTTTTCAATCTCTGCAAGTTCAGCTTTCAAACCAGCAAGCTCCTGTTCGGTTTCGGAATAATCAACAGGCTTTTCAGGGATAAGCCTTAAGTTCTCGTTTATTTTTGGTCCGATCTGCTCGATCTGTTCATTCAGTTTCTTAATGCTGGACTTGATAATAACTGTTCTATCCTCAACGGATTTACCATCCAGGATACCAGGCAAGTCTGCAAGCTTTGGCGTTGAAGCAATAATTTCTTCGTCAGTCAAAGTGCCGCACATCTCAAATAACTTTCTTCTTCTCTTATCCCATGGAAATGCCTTGTCATCATTGAAATACAAAGGGTTTGTAATCAGTTTGAACGTTTCCTCGTCAATAAGCTCAGCAATTTTTCTTTGATATTCACTCTTCTTTACAGGAACCTCGTCAAAGAAGTATGTTGTTTCATTGCCTTTGTATTCCTGTTCCTCTTTGCCGCGGGGCTTGACCCAATTTTCTGTTAAGACCTTTTTAAGCTTCAGCGGCTTGCCATCGACAAACAATTCAGCTTCAACGCTGGTTTCCAGAAAATGAATCTCATTTCCATTTTCATCTTGTGGCTTGACAGAAAACTTCGCATTGTTTGCGCTATCTTTGTCAAAAAGCAACCATAAAAATGCATCGTACTGGGTTGTTTTGCCCACACCATTATTACCTTTTACCGTTGCATTTTTACCTTCAATTTCAAGTCTATAATCTTTAAAGCCTTTGAAGTTCTTAAGCTCTAACCGGTTCAGCCTTATATCCATTATTCCACAACCTCCCTTAATTTGCTTTTTTGATTTTCTCTCCTTTTTTTCCTGCATTCCGGGCAACGCTTCGGCATCTTAAGTCCGTTCTTCTCATAAAACTCCAATTCAAAACCATTCATGGTGAAAACTTTCCCGCATTCCTTGCATGGAACGGCTTCAACCCTTCTTTTTTTCCGTCTGCATTCCTGGCATCTTTCCGGTTCAGCATAACCCTGATCTATGTAGAACTTGACTTGTTTTTCAGTCAGTGTGAACTTCTGACCGCATTCCTTGCAAACCTTTTCTTTTATGTTCATTGTCATTGATTTGAAACCTCCTTATCCTTCTTCTTGAATTCTTTCTTTACCAGTGGTATATTGAATTTAGAGTGTTAATAATTTTGCTATGCTTTGGCGTCATTATGACGCTCTTTTTTATATTCGCAACCTTTCAGAAAACCTTCCCGGTAGCCTTTGGTATAACCTTTGTCCCATGCGTCTGAATACTGGATAAAAGATTTTAATACTGAGCCGATACATATTCCTGTGAGCAATGCTGCCAACAATAATGCTAATAGCTGGACCAATTCTAACTGGTTCATAACTTCAACCTCCAGAAGAAGTTTAATCTTCTGCATTTTCTCGCCCTTTTGTCTTTCCGCAGCCATTTTGGTGTCTGTAAAATACCGTCAAGCCATAAGCAGATACCAACCAATACGCATACTGCAACTAGGTAAGCTATAATTTGCCACATATAATGCCTGACAATCTCCTGTATCATCACCCCACCTCCAATAACTTTTTGATTTTTTGCCTTTCGGATTTCAGTTTTCTGCTTACACTCACCTGAGAAGTTCCAATTACCTTTGCAATGTTTTGTTGAGTCATTCCACTAAGTTTCATTTGAGTAATTTCAAAGTCATTAATTATTTCTTTAAGTTTTTGATACATGATGTCTGCTTCAAAGTCATATTCATAACTCAATGTCTCTTCAAGAGTTATCTTTTCGTCTTCACTGACTGGTTGCTGCAAGCTGTAATGATGAAATTCATGTTTATTTTTTTTTAAGAATTTTAGCACCTGGTTTTGAATCACTCTGTATGCGTAAGTTGTGAAAGCTGTACCTACTTCTGGATTGAAACTTATGCACGCTTGCCAAAGTCCAATTTTTGCAACGTCGCATACATCCTCGTGCCATTGTTGTGGAATTGTATATAGCCATCTTCTTGTGATATGGATAGCAAGTCCAATATTTCTTTCAAATAAATCAATTGCTTTATTGTCCATAACGATTCCCTCTTTTCAATCAGTTATAATTTGTCCTCTTTTATCTGCATACGTGACGTTCCATTTTTCTGTGCTTTGATTCATACCCCCTTACTTTTTATTTGCTCAGGCAATTCCTGAATGAAGTCGCTTCCCATAATGTCCCTAAGGGAATTCTTCATGAAAACAGGAATGCCGTATTGCTTACATTCTGAAACAATGTTTTCAACCCATTCACGTTTTGGAATAACCTTGCCTTTTCGGTTGCCGGTTTCAGCTCCTATAATCACCCAGTCAAAGTATTTTAAATTTTCAATGGCAATACCAACAATTTCATCGAGTAATGGTTCTATACTGACTGTAAACAAGATAATATAGCCGAGTGGAATATCAGCAATAGGACATGGCAGTGTTCTCGCTTTTTCTCTCTGTCCATTCACCCAGTATGCACGCCTGATTAGATTGTATCTTTCAAGTGAATAATCAATATCATTAGGTGTAGGTTGATTAGCAGCAAGTTTGTCGCCAATACTTAACGTTTTTTTAACGTCCGCTTTTGATGCAGGCTGAATTTCATCACAAGCTGTCAGTAAAAATGTCATAATTAAAAGAATGCTTAAGACTACAGAAATTTTTCTCATGGTATGTACCTCCTTAAATTAATATTTCAAATTGCTATATCATTTTCTTTTCTGCACAATTCCGGCAGATTTGCTTTTACTAATGCCTCAGCAAATGGTGGGGGTACTGCATTGCCGCATCTGGCAACTTGTGCTGTCTTAGGATATGGTTTGCCGGTATAATCATGATCAATAATGTATGTATCAGGGAATCCTTGAGCCCTGAATAATTCTCTCGGTTCCAGCATCCTCATGCCGATGTCAGAGATAAAATACTTTATGTCATTGAATTCAAGGATTAGAATTTCATCTTCTGCTATGTTGTAACCGCAGTATTTATTGAGCAGTTCCCGGACAAGAGGCCAGTTTTTTAAATCCTGGCACCCACCCCATTTTTCAAGATAAGTTTTAACTACTCCGAAATGTTCGGCTGATGTACAAATGGTATTAAGCGGTTCAGTTGCTGCTTGCCCTTTTGCATGATTTCGTAATATTTCCAGGTGAGCAAGTGTAATACCTTCCCTGTCTTTAGTTGTTATGGTATGTAGGGGTTTTTCTACTGACAACCCACCTTGAGCATTTCCATAGTATTCGGTAAGATAGGGCATAACCATTCCGTATCTGTTTGATGTATCTTGTGTTAATAATGGCCTGACCAGTTCCTGTCCTCTTGCACTGTCATCATAGCTGTGATACTGTTTTAAAAACGGTGTAACAAGAAGATGCTCTGCTTTTGATACGATGGTAGAT
>DATCKK010000282.1:0-23550 GCA_036562325.1 Cytophagaceae bacterium
TTTCTATCATTGAAATAGCATTAAAAGCGGCATAGCCCAACTGATCATTATCAAAATAAAGATAAACGTCTTTCCTTTCTGATTGCCATTGCATACATCTGGCGGCCCATGTTTCTAACGATTTTAGACTATAGCTGCCGGCGTATTTGGTTCCCGGGCCATGAAGCCTGATATAGATGAAGTCGGTTGTGCTTATAATGGGAGATATATGATATTCCAGCTCATAAATACAAAAGGCGCATTTATGTGCTTTTAACAGGCTATAAGCGTTGTCATTATGCCAGGTAGTATTTCTGAATTCAAAAGTATACCGATAAGAAGGAGGAAGAGCATGCAGAAAGTCTGATAATCTTTCCTCATTATATTCCCAGCCTGGAGGCAGTTGAAACAAGATAGGCCCTAAAGTGTGCCCAAGCGAATTGACATTATTAAGAAAATTATGAAGGCTCTCCGTGCTATCTTTTAACTTTTTTTTATGAGTAATAAACCGGCTTGCTTTTACTGAGAAAATAAAGTCAGTTGGAACTGCATTTTTCCACTTCTCAAATGTCTGACTATTGGGCAAACGATAAAAAGGATTGTTTAATTCTACTGTCCGGAAATACTTGAGGTAATAGGTTAAATAGTCTTTAGGTTTTGTTGCTTCGGGATAAAATCTTCCTACCCAATGTTTATAGTGCCAACCGGAGGTGCCTATATAAATTTGTCCTTTTTTCTTGCTCCCCATAGCTCCTTCTTTATTAGGAGAACAAAAGAAGCATGGGAATGTTATTTTCTTATCTCCTGCTCAACTCTTCCCAGTGATTTAGAGAAAAATCTTTTAAGGATTTTAATTTCAGATCTGCTATAGCAAATCTCGGGTCATGAAATTGTTCCGAATCAGGAACGGCTACAGCTTTCATTCGTGCCGATTTTGCTGCTAAAACTCCGTTTAGGGAGTCTTCGAAAACAAGGCATTGGGTCGGGTTTATTCCTCCCAGTTTTTGAGTAGTGGTTAAAAACACTCCCGGATGAGGTTTGCCATAAGGTTCACTTTCCGCGGACTGTACCACTGAAAAATAATCTCTGATTTGGAAAGCGTCCAGAACTGTCTCTATCAATACCATACAGGAAGAAGAGGCCAAAGCCATTGTAACTTTTTGGCTTTTAAGAAAGTCCAAAATTTCTCTGACTCCTTCCATGGGTTGTTGTAAACCGATTTTTTGGCGAACTCCTTCAATGATCGATTGTTCTACCTCTTTTAGGTCTTTTTCTTTCCAGGGTTTTATTGAATACCAGTGTTTTACCACCTCATCAAGCCTTAGCCCCATAGTTTGACGACACAAGTCATTCGTTAGAAAAACTCCAACTTCTTTGAATATTTCTATTTCGACCTCTCTCCAAACAGGTTCAGAATCAACCAGAAGGCCATCCATGTCAAAAATTACCGCTTTAATCATAACACCAAATATACTTTAATCCATGAATATTAATTTTATCAAGATTTGTGTGAAGGAGTTAAACCAACTTTTTTTACAGTCGTAATACTATTCATTCGATAGGGGCGTGATTTATATAGATTAGTGTAAATAAACATTCGGTAAATGAAATTAGAAATTCCTGATACCAATCAGGTAAAAAAGAAATTATTTCAGCAGCTAAAACTGGTGGCCCAAGCCTCTGACTTGGGGCAATTGTTTCAGGCTGCAGAAGCGTTTGTGCAGACATTGGCACTAACCTATAATGTGCCCATTACTATAAAAGGCAACAGTTCTTCGTTGCCCGGTGAATATTCTGATAAGAAAGAAGAAGTTTCTGAACTTAAAGTTATTCCGATGACAAAGGATGGTGGGGTAACTTTGGAGGCGTTTTATAAAGATGCAGAGGAAGAATTTGAAGAGCTACTAAGTTTGTTTGTCTCAGTTTTTAATTTATCTCATGAAAAACTGAGCGGTAACATTTTAGCCGGTTCCAGTCCGGAATACAGGCAGCTTATAGAAGAAAGCCGGGACATTATTTACCAATGTGATTATAAAGGCAATTTTATTTATATTAATCCTGTTGCCCTTCAGCTAACACAGTACCAGGCCGATGAGGTCATCGGAAGGAACTTTCTGGAGTTTATCCGCCCTGATTATAGGGCCACTGCACAGGAGTTTTATAAAGCACAATTTTTAAACAAACTTCCCAATACCTATTTCGAATATCCCATTGTTAAAAAAGACCAGGAGATATTATGGCTGGGGCAAAATGTGCAACTGATAGAAAAAGATGGTAAGGTGGTAGCTTTTCAGGCAATTGCACGGGATATCACTCTTTATAAAGAAATAGAGTTTGAAAGAGAGAAGATTCAGGAAGAGTTACTGATAAGTGAAAAAAAGTTTAAGGAGCTAAGTAATAATGCTCCGGTGGGAATCTTTCATACCAATGCGAAGGGAGAACTATTATTTGTTAATAATACATGGTGTAAATATACCGGGCTCACGCCTGAGGAAGCCATGAAGAATGGCTGGCTGAAAGTAATACATCCGGAAGATTTAGACCGCTTATATCAGGTATGGAATAGTTGTTTAGAAAACCTTACTGATTTTTCCAGTGAGTTCCGTTTCTTACATAAGTCAGGGAAAGTTTATTGGCTGAAGGGAAATGCCAGGATTATAAAGGGTGAGGAAGGAGTAAAAGGGTTTATAGGGACAGTGACGGATATTACGGAAAGAAAATTGTCCGAAGAAAAACTAGCTGCTAAGACGGATAAGTTAAATGCAATATACGAGAATTCCTATGATGGATTATTGTTACTCAGCATTGGCCAGGAATACATTCTCGAAACTAACCAGAAAGCGCTGGAACTGTTTGATGCTTCTACCTATGAATTAATAGGTAAAGATTTTAAGTCTTATCTTGATTCTGAATTCAATCATTCCGGATTTTTCAAAGAGCAAAAGACGGCCAAAGAGGTAATCTTGAAAAGCCATACAGGAAGAAGGTTCTGGGCTTCGGTTGCAAAGAAGGTCATTAATATCAATAAGGTGGATTTTTTACTTCTTACCATTAGGGATATCACTGACCGGAAGATTATTGAAGGAGAACTTATTCAGGCTAAAAATTCTGCAGAGCAATCTATTAAGGCAAGAGAGCAGTTCCTTTCTATGGTTAGCCATGAGATAAGAACTCCATTAAATGCTGTGCTGGGAATGACCCATCTGTTGCTGGAAGAAGACCCTAAGGAAACGCAAAAGGAATACCTTAACGGAATTAAATTTTCGGCAGAAAATCTTTTAAAGATCATAAATGATATTCTCGATTTTTCTAAGATAGAATCAGGAAAGATTACCTTCGAGAAAACAACGTTCTCACTGGATGAGCTTTTGTCTTCGGTTCATCAAACCTTTAAATACAGAGCGCAGGAAAAAGGTATAGGGTTGAGTATTGATAAAGCGGTTAATGTAGGAACCTTTTATCAGGGAGATCCTTTACGGCTCAATCAGGTATTGCTGAACCTTATCGGCAATGCTGTGAAGTTCACCGACAAAGGTATGGTGAGTGTCAATATAAAAGTAAAATCTTCCGGTAAAGACGGTGATGAACTGGAGTTTGTGATTAAAGATACAGGTATTGGTATCCCTGAAGATAAACTGGATAGTATATTTGAAAGCTTTACTCAGGCGAGCTATGATACTACGAGAAGGTATGGAGGGACAGGCCTTGGATTATCCATCACCAAAAAACTTATAGAATTACAAGGTGGAAGTATCAGAGTGCAAAGTGAAATTGGTAAAGGGTCAGAGTTTGTTTTTACGCTTCAGTTCCCTAGAGTAAGTTCATCTAAAGATGAAGTAAAATCAGAACAATATAGCTATTACCATTTCAGTAATGTTCGCATATTATTGGCAGAAGACAATAGTATGAACCAATTGGTGGTACGTAAATTCCTGGAGACATGGGGCATAGAACTGGATGTGGTGGATAATGGAAAAGAGGCTTTGGAAAAAATATTTAAAAATGACTATGACCTTGTGCTCATGGACCTGCACATGCCGGTGATGGACGGCTTTGAAGCAGTTACAGAGTTGCGGAAACATGAAAAGTATGTTTCATTGCCTGTTGTGGCACTTACGGCCTCTGTCTTTTCAGATGTTCAGAAGAAAATAAAAGATGTAGGGATGAATGGGTATTTGACAAAGCCCTTCAAGCCATTTGAGTTAAATTATAAAATTGCCAATTATTGCAGGGAAAAGCTTAGCTCCGATTCTCCACCGGTTCCTCAGGAGGCAGAACTGGTAACGGATGCCATTACTTCACTGGATTATCTTGAGTCCAGTTCTTCCAATAACCAGGCATTTATTCGTGAAATGATTACATTGTTTATAAACGAAGTGCCTGTTTATCTACAATCCTTATCGGAGTCCATAGAGAAAAAGGAATATCATAACATATATTTTATCTGTCATAAGATGAAAAGTATGGTTCAGTTAATGGGTATGAAGGAGACAGGAAGAGATTTGCTGGAGATGGAATATCATGCTAAGAATGAAATTAATTTCCCTAAGTTGAATATCCTTTTTAAAACTATTTATCCTCAATGTATGACTGCCTGTGAAGAACTGAGGGCAAAGCTGAAAGAATATTCTTAATGCACCTGAGTTATTCATTTGTTTGTAAACCTTCATGTTAAGTTATAGGTTTAAGTATTAAGTAGTAAAGTTAAACCTAATAAAAATACAGGGACGTTAGCTATGGGATCATCTTCTGATTTTGTAATTAATTTTGAAGGTAAACTTTGTAAGATTATATATCTCGATATACAGATTCTTACCGGAGAAGGAGTTAGCCTGGAGCCGGTAGCTGTAGAACTGGTAGTGAATGCCGTTAAAGAAGAGGATAATGACGTATTTTTTTCATTCAACAGAGGATATGTAGATCATGATATGGGATGGTAGTAAGAAGTAAATTTTGTTATTAATCGTTCCTGCTGTCTAAATCTTTTTTTCTGCCAACATATAATATAAAATAAATAATTATACCCGCGGAAGCCACGATTCCTATCAAAATCAGAAGCCATGTATTTACGAGGTTGCTTAGTAAGAATAAGCCGATAAATACTGTGAATACGGCAACCAGCATTACCAAAACTCTCAGAAAATCTTTCATACCCTTTTAGCCCTTAATCTTTATACCCTTTTATTTGATGGTGCCTGGTTTAACATATAACACATATTTGGGATAAAAGATCTTTCGGTGAAAAGTAAATTATTGGACTTCTATTATGGAAGGAGTCTAAGTGTCGTTTATTGTTAGCGTTAAACAATAATCTTAACTAAAGGGTTTGAAGCAATATGGAGGGGCAATGTGGTGTGTCTGCTATAATGAAGTAATTATGATTATTCCTAACGTAAAGAAAATAGCGATACTGCGTGCCAATGCTATTGGAGATTTTTTAGTTACTCTTCCGGCTATTTATGCTATTCGGGAAGCCTATCCTTCGGCAGAGCTGGTGTTATTGGGCAGGCCCTGGCACAAACAATTTTTAGCCAATGAGCGAACACCAATAGACAGGGTTGTAGTTATTCCTGTAACGAAAGGCCTTAGAGAAGAAGCAGGGATGGCTGAAGACAAGGAAGAGCAGGAACGGTTTTTTGAATCAATGAACCAGGAGCAGTTTGATATAGCTATTCATTTTCAGGGCAAAGGATGGGCCGCGAATAAATTTATTAATAAACTTGGTGCACGGGTTACGGCTGGTATAGTTGATGAAGGAGCGGATAAAATTGATTTGTCTATAGGCTACTATTATTATCAAAGTGAGGTTATTCGATATTTAGAAGTAGCAGGTTTAATAGGAGCCAGGCCGGCTTATTTGGAACCTGTTATTCGCGTAACAGAAGAAGACGAAAGTGAAGCCCTGCAACTAATTAAGGATTGGACGCTGGACGCCTATATTGTTATTCATCCTTGTGGTACCGATATCCGAAGAATGTGGGTAATAGATAAGTTGGCAGAAACAGCAGATACTTTAGTTAATAAAGGATATAAGGTAGTGTTTACCGGAACTTCAGAAGATCAAATATATATAAATAGTATTTTGAATGCTATGTCCTTCGAAGCATATGATGCAGCAGGTAAACTTTCACTGTCCGGCCTTGCCGCTTTTTTTAAACGAAGTCGGGTAGTGGTAGCAGTAGATACGGGGCCTTTGCATCTGGCAAGATATGTTGGAGCAAAAACCGTAGGGCTTTATTGGGCGCCTAACATTATTAACTGGGGGCCCTTATTGAGAGATAAACATCGACCTGTTATCTGTTGGAAAATGGAATGCCCTCAATGTTCTGTTATTCCTAATGATCCATATCCTTTTGAACCTTCTGATAGTGTCTGTACTCATTCATATTCTTTTATTCAAAGCATTCAGGTTACAGATGTCGTTCGTCAGGTTGAATCCCTTTTGAAATAACTCTCTCCAATTAATCCCAAACAATAATCCCTTCTTTGAGATTATATTTTTAGTAGAAGGTAAAAATTGTTATGCAAGTATTTTTATGCGTTTTATAAAAGAAGTCAGGCCCGTTAAAATTGCCGTATTTAGAGCTTTGCAACTTGGCGATATGTTGTGTGCTGTGCCTGCTATACGTGCGCTTAAGGCTGCTCTTCCTCAATCTTCTATTACTCTTATCGGCCTTCCATGGGCTAAGAGTTTTGTTGAAAGATTTCATCACTACTTCTCAGGGTTTATACCTTTTCCCGGATATCCGGGATTGCCGGAACAGGCTTATGATACAAAGGCTGTTATTGCCTTCTTGCAGGAAGTAGTATCTCGCCAATTTGACCTTGTTATTCAAATGCACGGGAATGGCTCTGTTATTAATCCCTTGGTCTCTCTATTCAACTCCAGGTATACCGCAGGCTTTTATCAACAGGGATCTTATTGCCCGGATCCAGCTTTGTTTATTCCTTATCCGGAGACCGGCTCAGAGATTCACAGACATGTTCAAATGGTGCATGCATTGGGTGCGGATGTTAACGATGAAAGCCTTGAGCTTCCATTGTTTGAAGAAGAGATTCATCGATACGAAAAATTGGTAAAAGAGCTGAAGCTGAAAGATAAAAAATATATCTGTGTACATGCGGGAGCAAGAGATTTCAGGAGATGGTGGGGGGCGAAGAATTTTTCTTTTGTTGCTGATAAGCTGTGCGAAAAGGGGTATCGGATAGTATTGACCGGAAGTAATATGGAAAAGGAAGCTGTACGCATGGTGGAATCGGGTATGAAAAGTTCTTGTGTGAATCTGGCGGGAGAGACTGATCTTGGTACGTTGGCTTTGCTTATAAAGAATGCAAAAATGCTTTTATCTAATGATACCGGTGTCTCGCATGTAGCTGCTGCTATGAAGACTCCGAGTGTAGTAATATTCCTAATTTCTGATCCTGAAAGATGGGCACCTTTGAATAAGGAACTTCATAAGGTGATCTTACCGGAAGAAGCTTATAATCCATTAAATGTTTTGATGGTGGCAGATATAGTCCTGAAGCAACAGGGTAGTATTGTTTAAATAATTGTATGTATGATGAAAGAGAAGAACAAATCGAATGGCCCGCTTAAAGTATTAACCTGGCATGTGCATGGAAGCTATTTATACTATCTCACACAGGCTCCCTGTGAATTTTATCTGCCGGTAAAGCCTGGCAAACCTGAAGGGTATGGAGGAAGGTGTGGGACTTTACCTTGGGGAAACAATGTGTTTGACGTTCCTTCGGAAGAAGTTAGGAATATGCAGTTTGATTGTATTTTATTTCAATCAAAGAAAAATTATACGGAAGATCAATTCGAGATTTTATCTTCTGAACAAAGGAAACTGCCTAAGATATTTTTGGAGCATGATCCCCCGAGAGAATCTCCTACTGACACACACCATGTAGTGGATGATCCTGATATGTTAATTGTTCATGTTACGCATTTTAATGAGCTTATGTGGGATAATAACAGGACACCTTCAAAAGTGATAGACCATGGTGTAATGGTGCATGATGCACACTATTCAGGAGAGTTAGATAAAGGTATTGTTGTCATTAACGGAATAGCTAAGAGAGGTAGAAGGCTGGGGCTGGATGTATTTGAGAAAGTGCGAAAAGAAATTCCATTGGATATAGTGGGTATGGGTTCTGAAGAAGTAGGAGGGTTGGGAGAGATTCCGAATATTGAGTTGCCAAAGTTTATCAGTAAGTACAGATTTTTCTTTAATCCCATTCGGTATACAAGTTTAGGCCTTTCAGTTTGCGAAGCTATGATGACAGGGATGCCTGTTATAGGTTTGGCAACAACTGAAATGGCGGTTACTATACATAATGATATCAGTGGTTATGTGCATACGGATATGAATTATCTGATAGAAAAAATGAAACTCTTATTGAATGACCCGTGGAAAGCAAAGGAATTAGGCAAGGGCGCTTTACAGGAAGCAAAGAAAAGATTTAATATCAACCGGTTTTGCAAAGAATGGTTGATGACATTGGAAGAAAGAGTAAATGCAGTGTCCAGAGAGAAAATAGAAATGGGAGGTGCATGGTGAGAAAAAAAATAGCTTTTATCAGTGAACACGCTTCGCCTTTGGCAATGCTTGGAGGAGTGGATAGTGGCGGACAAAACCTGTATGTGGACAGAGTTGCCAAACATTTATATCAGTTAGGGTATGAAGTGGATATCTATACTCGATGGGATAATCGGGACTATCAGCAGGTAATTAACTATGCAGAAGGTGTAAGGGTAATACATGTTTCAGCAGGCCCAAGGGTTTATATTCCTAAAGAGGAAATATTTCAATATATGGATGAGTTTGCTGCAAATATGATTCATTATATTAAATCAAGCGGCATTCAATATGAAATTCTTCATGCGCATTTTTGGATGTCTGGATATGCAGCAGTTGTGATAAAGAATATTTTGAAAGTTCCTTTTGTAATTACATTTCATGCTTTGGGTAAGTTAAGAAAGATATACCATGGAGTTAACGATAGCTTTCCTGATGTGCGTTCCTCCATTGAAGAAATGATAATACGGGAAGCAGATTCTGTCATCGCCGAATGCCCACAAGACAAAGAAGATTTGATGGTGCATTATCGTGCTGACGAAGAAAAGATCAATATTATTCCATGTGGTTTTGATAAAACAGAGTTTTATCCGATCAGTAAAAAGAAAGCCAGAAGTATTCTTGGATTAAATACTTCTGAATTTATTATTCTTCAGTTAGGAAGAATGGTTCCACGAAAAGGAATAGATAATGTAGTCAGAAGTATTTCTTATCTGAAAGACAAGTTAAGGAGCCAGGTAAGGTTAGTAATTGTTGGTGGAGAGTCGGACGATCCGGATCCTAATTTAACTCCTGAAATAGGAAGGTTGCAATCGATAGCAAATGAGTTAAATGTGATTGATCGGATAGTATTTGTAGGAAGAAAGAAAAGAGAAGAATTAAAGTATTACTATAATGCATCTGATGTATTTGTCAGTACACCCTGGTATGAGCCATTCGGTATAACGCCTGTGGAAGCTATGGCATGTGGCATACCTGTGATTGGTTCTAATGTAGGAGGAATTAAATTTAGTGTGAGGCATAATAAAACCGGGTTTCTTGTTCCTCCCAATGAACCGGAGTTGTTGGCACAACGACTCGAAGAACTGATCATTAATAAAGATAAATTTAAGCTCTTCAGTCAGAAAGCAGTAGAACATGTTAATACCTTTTTTACCTGGGATACAGTTTCAAGAAACATAGCTAAACTGTATGAAGTAGTAAAAGAGAAGCACAGACGATCAGAAAATAAACAACAAGTTTCTGTGTTGGGAATGTTGTCTACTTTAAGAAAAAAGTTAATATCAGTAACAATGAAAAGAGTGTCTGAGGTAAAAGATTATGAATACAGTAAAGGATAAGATTATACTTGTAACAGGCGGAGGGCAGGGGCTTGGCGCAGCTATTTGTAAAACGCTTGCAGCAGAAGGTGCTGTCATGATTTCAGTAGATGTTAATCAGGAAAGGTTAAATAAACTGTCAAATGAAATTAAAGAAGCTAATGGGAAAATTTTTACTTATTCCATGGATGTGGCTGAACAAAAAAATGTAAAGGAAACTGTTGATTTGATATATAAGGAACATGGCCAACTGGATGCGCTGATTAACAATGCTGGTGTGGATGTAACTAAGCCTATTGATGAATTAAGTTTTGATGAATGGAATAAAGTAATTAATGTAAATCTTTCAGGCCCCTTTAATGTGTCCAAAGCTGTATTTCCCATACTTGCCAAAAACAGAAGAGGCCATATTATCAATGTAGTATCAACCGCTGCAAAAAGAGCATGGGCCAATGCATCTGCTTATCATGCCAGTAAATGGGGGTTACTTGGATTTAGTCATGCCTTGCATGTAGAGGCGAGGGCATTTAATATAAAAGTAACTGCACTGGTGGCAGGAGGTATGCAAACACCATTTATATTGGAGCGTTTTCCTGATGTTGATCCAAATAATCTACAAGATCCGAAGAACGTGGCGGATACTTTGAAGTATATCTTATGCCAGCCGGAGGGGTCAGTAATACCGGAGGTAATGGTGATACCTATGAGAGAAACTTCCTGGCCTTAAAATAAATATGAAAGCCAAAGCAATATTTCTGGATAAAGACGGTACACTTATTAAGAATGTGCCTTATAATGTAGATCCTGAAAAGATTATTTTTTATGAAGACGTTCCGGCGGCATTACAGTTGTTTAAGCATCAGGGGTATAAACTTATAATAGTAACTAATCAGCCAGGGATTGCTTTAGGGTATTTTGATGAAAAGAGTATTGTTGATCTTAAGGATGAATTAGTGCGTCGGTTTAGAAGTATGTCTGTGGAGCTGGATGGGTTTTATTATTGTCCGCACGATGTTATGGGTAAGATTGCCTCTTATAGTGTTGTTTGTAATTGCAAAAAACCGAGGCCTGGGTTGATATTGAGGGCAGGAAAAGAGTTGAATATAGATCTTGAGAGCTCATGGATGATTGGCGATATACTGAATGATGTAGAGGCTGGTAACAGAAGCCGATGCAGGACAGTGCTGATAGATAATGGCAATGAAACTGAGTGGGTGGAAGGAGAGTTTCGGAAGCCTACGGCAGTGGTAGGTACACTTAGTGGTGCAGCGAAGATTATTTGCAATAAAGAATGGAGTCCTGAAATGGATAAAAATGCAGGAGGTGTATGGAAAGAATAGATACGATAGTTGATAAGTTCAAAAATAAGAAAGTGTTGGTAATAGGCGATGCTATTCTTGATACTTATATAAAAGGCAGGTCAGATCGTTTGTGCAGAGAAGCACCTGTGCCTGTAATCAGTGTTTATGAACAGGAACATCAGTGTGGTGGTGCTGCGAACACGGCAATAAATGTAGCTGCTTTAGGTGCGGAGGCTTATCTTATGACAGTAACAGGAAAAGATGAAAATGCCAGAGAATTGACGACTGTTCTTAGGCAGAACAGGGTGAATATAAATATACTGCTTCAGGATAAGGAAAGAACTACATTGGCCAAAAAACGAATTACTGCTGCATCCAATATATTATTGCGTGTTGATGAAGGAAGTATCGACCGGATAAGTCCTAAGATGGAAGCCGAGGTTATTGCGCAGTTAAAGAAGTGTTATAAAAAAATGGATGCCGTGATTATATCCGATTATGGATATGGTGTTATTACTGATAAAGTAATCAAATGCATTGCTGATTTGAAGCTCAAATTATATAAACCTATAATAGTAGATGCGAAAGATTTGGCAAGATTTAGGGCGTTGCAGCCTGTTGCAGTAAAACCTAACTATGAAGAAGCGATTAGGTTACTTCAGGAAGATAGGCTGGATGGCATTTTGCGGGTGAGTCAGATTCTTAAGAACTCCGGCAAGTTGTTGGAACTTTCGGGTGCCTCGTGTGTAGCGGCTACGGTAGATGCAGATGGTACAGTGATAATTGAAAAAGGAAAAACGCCTTATGTTATTAGTGCTATAGCACAGGATAGTAAACGTACTATCGGGGCGGGCGATACTTTTGTCAGTGGGTTTACACTCGGAATTTCCTGTGGTTTGTCTCCTGTAATGGCTTCGGAAATTGCATCGGCAGCAGCTTCTATTGTTATCCAGAAAGAAGGCACTGCCGGTTGTACTAATCATGAACTGAAAGCTTGTTTGACCGGTAATCCAAAGTTTTTTATTAGTCTTGCTGATCTTACAAAGAAAGTTGATGAGTTAAAGAAAGAAGGTAAGAAAATAGTGTTTACCAATGGTTGCTTTGATATACTTCATAAAGGGCATGTGACGCTTCTTAATCAGGCAAAGAGATTTGGAGATATCCTTATAGTCGGAATAAATAGTGATGCAAGTATAAAAAGGTTAAAAGGAAACGGGCGGCCTATTAATTCATTAGAAGATAGAGTAAGTGTGCTTTCCGGGCTACATAGTGTGGATTATCTCATTTCTTTTAATGAAGACAGTCCGGAAAAGATTATCAAAGCTTTACGGCCTGATACTTTTGTAAAAGGAGGTGATTATAAGTTAGAATCTTTGCCAGAAGCTCCATTAGTCAGGAAGTTGGGAGGAGAAGTGAAGTTTGTGTCTTTGGTACAAGACCATTCCACTACTTTAATCATTAATAAAATTAAAAAAACGGAATCAGATAATTTTAAACCGGATGCCGGAAATTTAGGATATGCAAAAGCCATCGGATTGGAATAACTTTAAAAAGGTACTTTGTATAAGGTTAGATAATATGGGAGATGTATTGATGACATCTCCGGCAATCAGGGCGTTAAAGGATTCGGTGTCCGGAAGATACATAACCTTGTTAACATCTTCTTCAGCAGCGGGTATTGCTAAACATATTTATGGAGTAGATGATGTTATCATTTTTAATCCTGTATATGAGAAGAAATCAGGCGGTCCATATCCACAAGAAGTATTAAAGATTATTGAGCAATTAAAAGAAGTGTCTTATGATGCTGCCGTTATTTTTACTGTGTATAGCCAAAGCCCGTTGCCTGCAGCAATGTTATGTTATATGGCCGGTATACCCAGAGTAGCGGGATATTGTCGCGAAAATCCTTATCATCTTATCACTGACTGGTTGCCGGATTATGAACCAATATATCAGATTAAACATGAAGTTCAGCGACAGTTAGATCTGGTATATGCTCTGGGGGCATCGACTCAAAACGACTCAATGTCCGTCTCTCTGTCGGGAGATGCTGTTTTGTCTGCTTATTCACTATTATCCAACTCCGGAATCGAATTTTCAGACACATTTATTTTGATGCATCCCGGGGTTTCTGAATCAAGAAGGCAATTCCCTGTATCCGGTTTTGCCGAAGCAGGAAAGGCTCTGGTCAAAGAATTGGGTTGTAAGATTGTACTTAGTGGTGTAAAGTCAGAAATACCATTGTGTGATTACATTGTAAATCAGATAGGAAGTGAATCAATTTCTTTTGCCGGAAAACTTAAGATAGATGAATTAATTGCATTGATTAAAATCGCTCCGGTTTTAATTTCCAATAATACCGGTCCAGTCCATATTGCGGCTGCCGTAGGCACTCCCGTTGTTGTTGTATATGCATTGACCAATCCTCAACATACTCCCTGGAATGTGCCACATAAAGTGTTGCCCTTTGAGGTTCCCGTAGACAGAAGAAGTAAGAATGTTATTATTAAATATGCCCATCATTGTAGTTTTAAAAGTTCTCCTAAAGCAGTGCGAACAGAAGATATTGTTAACGCAGTGAAGGAATTGATCAAAGCCAGAAGCAGCTCAGATAAAAACGAATTATTGACTTTATGAAAAACATAAATATTCTTATTCCTACATATAACAGAGCAGAGGCTTTGGCAGTAACCCTTACCGGTTTATGTTATCAGACTTATAAAGATTTTGATGTGATTATTGCTGATCAATCTGATGAATATATTTTATCAATGAGTACACCTCTTCATACGGCTATTCGCTTGCTGGAGTCAAAAGGGCATTCCGTACAACTGATCAGGAACTTGCCCAGGAAGGGTATGGCCCACCAGCGACAGTTTTTGTTGGATAATTCAAAGGCTCCCTATTCTTTGTTTTTGGATGATGACCTTATTTTAGAATCTTATGTAGTAGAAATAATGCATAGGACACTCAAAGAAGAAGAATGTGGTTTTGTAGGATGTGCCGTAATAGGATTAAGTTATAAAGACGATGTCAGGCCGAATCAGCAGCATATAGAATTCTGGGAAACCAAAGTGATACCGGAAGTTGTTGTTCCTGGATCCAAGGAATGGAAAAGGTATGAGCTGCATAATGCTGCAAATATTTTGCATGTTCAAGATAATTATCAAATTGTTCCATCCTATCCTAAGTGTTATAAAATAGCCTGGGTAGGTGGCTGTGTTATGTATGACACGCAGAAGTTGCTTGATGTAGGTGGATTTGATTTTTGGAAACAATTGCCTGAAAACCATTGTGGCGAAGATGTATTGGCTCAGTTGCGGGTCATGAAAAAGCATGGTGGCTGTGGTGTTTTGCTAAGTGGAGTATACCACCAGGAACTAACCACAACCGTGCCGGACAGAAAGGTCAATGCACCGGAATATTTAGAGATATAATACTTCTGGCTATATCAATGAGTCTAAAAGTTGTCAGTATCGAAAAGTTAAATATTTTAATTATTGCTTTGCCATTTTAAGCTTCATTTTTTTATATCTTGCTATTCTGGTTTTTCTTTTAATTAAGGTATAGAAAGATAAGGGAACAAAGATAAATGATCTTATCCCTGACATGGCGGTATTATTTCGAAGTTGGGTTGTAAGTTCTGCAGCGATGTCTTTCATGATCACCCTCTTTCTGACTTCTCCTTTCTCTTCTACGAATGTTAATCTGTACAGAGAGAATAGTCCAAGTAAGAAAGCAACAACGAAAAAGAAATCCCATTGATGCAGGTCAAGGAAGTGAAGTACGGTAGTTCCGTTCGGGCCGCTCCATTCAAAGTTCCAACTTAAGTGCTGTGTTGCAAAGAAGTCAGCAAAGAAACCACCAATGATTGGAGCAATGCCTGCAGCACAGGAAGTGATAATTCCACGAGTAGTTAGATATACAATAGCATCGCCTTCTTTTGGTGCAAGTTTGATTCCGATGTTGGATATTGATAGGTTAATTCCCGATAAGGCTATTCCGTTAAAGATAAATATAATAACCAGTAAGGGAATTGTCATGACATGTGGGCCTGGAAGCGTGGTAAAGGTCCACCCTAATATACAGAACAAATAGATCGGCGCACATATTTTTAATATACTCTTATTAGAATATTTGTCTGAATACCTTCCCCATATCCTTATGGAGAAAATATTGGCAACCTGGCTTAGTATGTTGAAGCCTACTACATAAGAGAGAGGAAGGTTAAGCATCTTTAATAAGTAAACACTATAAAACGGGGCTGCCAGGTTTATGGCAAAGGCCCAAAAGGAATTAAAGATGATCAGGTTTCTAAAGTTTACATTTTTTAAAGGGTTTTTGAAAAGATGAAAGAGGTTTTTGTTCTTGATTGTTTTGATCTTTGGTTCAGGTGTCTTTGCAATAAATATAATACCCAGTATACCACATATTCCTCCAATAAGGAACATGATCGAATAAGCATTTATTTCATATTGGGGGTAATTGGATTTTACATAATCTATTGTGGTTGCGGTAATAAAACTTAAGCTTACTCCCAATATGGTAATTAGCCTGCTTCTGTTGGAGAAGTAGGTTCCCAGTCTTTCTTCCGGTACCAGGTCTTTTAACCAGGAAGTCCAGCTACAGCCGGAAAGTGATCCGAAGAAGTAATGGATAAAAAGAAATCCAATAAGAAAGTACAGGCTTATGTTTGGCGGAAAAAGAAAGGGTAATGCACTTATCAATAGTAATGGCAAACGTGCAATGATGGAGGCATAAACAGTAATGGGCTTTCTGTTTTCATGTTTTTGTACCAGATATATACCAAGGAACTGAGCTATACTAACAAGTGTCGGAAGTGCAGCGAGTAACCCTATTTGAAAATTGGATGCTCCAAAATGCAGTGCCAGAGAGACAAGAAATGCACCTCCTGTTAGAGTAGCCATGGCTTCTGCTGCCAGTCCATCCTTAACTACTAATTTTAACCCCGAATCTACCTGCTCATTGCTGAGGTTTTCTGATGGTTCAAATTTCATTGGCTGATGTATTGTGATGGAGATATTACAATACAATTTTTGATTTTGTTCGCCCTGCTTTTGGACTGAACTTTTCTATAAAGTAGGTTTTGGTTTTAAAAACATATAGCTTCCGTGAAACATTGGTGTCGGATTCGTTTTTTCTATCATTTGTGGATGCAAAACCAGTTGTCGAAGTATTTTCGGAATGCATACAGAGTCAATAACATTTATTAGTTGAGTAAAAAAAGAATACAAGAGAAGCCTGTTAATTCATTAAAAAAATGAATTGTGTTAAACGTTTACTCAAATTAGTTCCATCCGTTTTAAATTATTTTTAATATAATATCAGGTAAGATTTTTTGTAAAAAATAAGATAGTTGAATATTTATGAGTGGTTTGGCAATACTGCTTTGAAAGAGTTAAAACATTTTCGTTTTAACTCTTTCAAAGCAGATTTTATTTTTAACATTAACGGTCTTAGGATTGAACGAAGGAATTTTCCGGGTGTCGTTTTTCCAATAAATAGAAATAACTGGGCTTCCCTTCCTCAGTATCTTCCTGATATATCATTTGTAATTTTTTCTTCTCAAAGTCATCCAGAAATTCATTCCAGGTAATTTCCTCAAACTCTTCATTGTCTTCAGGAAAGTGTATTTTTATAGGTCCAAGTCCGGGTTCGTTTTCATTAACTTTAGGTAACCTGACCGGCTTTCCATTTCTGTTCTTTGCCCAATCCATAATTTTGTTATGATTGGTTGTTCTCTTTATTTCTGTTTTATAATGCATATACAACTTATTTAGTTTGAGCTACATAAGTGCTCCTGCTAATGCAATTACCATAAGCGTTACCAACATTGTCCAAAAGAAAGCACCTAATATCACCCCTGTTTCATCTTCATCGGTATTGTATAATGGTGAGCCTCCTGTTCCCGGATCATGATGGCTATAATACGAAGAGCTGCTGATGTTTTTTTTGAGATTTTGTGCACGTTTGTACCTGCTGGCTTTACTGCCACTTGCTACTGCTGCCATTTGCGTAGCAACAATGACCGCTGCTAATAATCCGGGAAGCCAATAAAATCCCCAGGCATGAGGCCCTATAGGTACTACCCATTGTCCTGCTGCAAAAGAAAATAGAAAGACTACGAGAAAGAAAGCCCAGAAACCACTCCATGGGCCGGTGTTTCTAAACGCTATCGCGAATAAGCCTGTGAATATAATAGCGAAGAATAGTGAAAACAGGATGGCTACCAGTAGCATATACTACCCCCTTTCCCTCAGCGCTTGTTCTAACTCATTCTTATTCATACATGATCTTCCTTCTACTCCCGCTTCTCTTGCCAGTTGATATAGTTCTTCTTTGCTTTTCTCTCCCAAACCACGGTTTTTAATAGACTCTCTTGCTTCTGTTGTATCTCTATGGTCAGCCTCTTTTTGGGAAGAAGCTTTTTTAGGAGCATGGGTATATTGTTTTTCTGTTCCTTTTTTACCAGAGCCTTTTACATGATACTCTACTGTTTCTTTAGAAACCAGATTATTAGTTTTAACCAGTTTCTTCTGATAATTATTTTTGGAGGGAGTGTTATTCGGCAATATCCATACTCGAAACTTATTTCCTTCTTCCAGGAATAAATGTGGCAAGTCTCTGAACTCAGGATCATCATCAAAGTTAGCAAGATAAAATTTTCCGCTTTTTATAGATTTGGCTTTTTGATGATCTGCATTGGTGGTGACAAGGATATCACCATACTTACCTTTGACTACTGCAAAATACGACTTGTTGTTTAATGCCAGAATGTGATTGCCACGAGTCGTTTCGAATAGTTCATACTTTCCTTCTTTCTCCAGCTTACCTTTCATAATAATGTGTTGTTAATCATTAGGATGTATTTATACTCAAAACAATTTACATTACCGGTACAGTTTGTTTTTTTAAATAAAACTTTAAACCAATTTTCTGTTTTTAACAAAACCAATTGCGCTCAGGTTGTCCTTATTAAGGGAAGTTGAAAAAGTAGATATGGAAAGAAAGAAATTGGTAGTGGTGATAACAGGAGCTTCGAGTGGTATTGGAAGAGCGACGGCTCTTGAATTTGCCAGTCTTGGTCATACAGTAGTATTGGCGGCTCGCAGGACCGAAGCTTTGGCGCAATTGAAACTGGAATGTGAAGAAGCAGGAGGAAGGGCATTAGCTGTTCCTACAGATGTTTCCATTGAAGCCGAAGTAAACAGACTTGCCTCTACAGCTATCAAAGAGTTTGGGCGTATAGATGTTTGGGTGAATAATGCAGCGGTATCCTTATTGGGGAAATTTGAAGAAATTCCTATTGAACATTTTCGAAGAGTAATTGAGACCAATCTGTTTGGATATATCTATGGTGCAAGAAGCGCTGTTTCTGTATTTAAGGATCAGAAAAGTGGGACATTAATTAATGTTGCATCCATAGTAGGGGTATTGGGACAGCCGTTTTCTGCTCCCTATAATATCAGTAAATTCGGTATCAGAGGATTAAGCCTGAGTCTTGAGCAGGAACTGGCAGACCTCCCTGATGTGCATGTTTGCAGTGTATTGCCTTCATCGGTAGATACTCCTTTGTTTAATCATGCTGCCAACTTTATGGGAAAGGCAATAAAAGCACCGCAGCCTGTTATACCGGCTGAAGATGTGGCTAAGGAAATAGTACGATTAACAGAGCATCCCAAGGCAGAAGTGTTTGTTGGAAGTTCAGGGGTGAAAGCAAGAGTGGCGAAGTTTTTTGCGCCTTCTGCATTTGATAAAAAGTACAGGCAAAAGACATTGAAAGAACACTTTAAGGATGTACCGGTAGAAGTATCAGAAGGTAACTTATATCGTCCTATTGATGATATAACTACGGAAAGCGGAGGCTGGATGCAAGAAGAAAAAGGAGGGACTACCGGTAAGAAGATAGCAGCAGCAGCGGCGGTGGCAGGTGCCCTGGCAGGACTGGCCTGGTTGGGAAGAGAAAAGTTTTCTTAAATTATTTATTAGTTATAAGTTAGATGTCGGGTGGAGAAAACATCTGGGTAAAAATAAAAACAGAGACTGTACCGATACTGTTGGTACAGTCTCTTTCGGGTTTATTTAATTTGTATTTGCTTTGCTTGTTTTTTGATGAACATTTCTTTTTTAGGAATATCTATGCATAATATACCATTGGCGTAAGTAGCTTGTATTTTTTCGTCATCAGCAACTTCAGGTAAAGAAAATGATCTTTCAAAAGAAGAATAACTGAATTCTCTTCTTCTGTATTTTTCATTTTTGTCTTCTTTGCTTTCTTCTCTTTCAGAAGAAATAGTTAATACTTTGTTCTCCAGATTTATTTTGAAATCTTCTTTTTTTAATCCGGGAGCGGCGACTTCTATTTTATACTTATCGTTGGTTTCCGAAACATTAACTGCCGGTACGGTCATTCCTGTTTCCATACGGAACAGATCCGGGAAATCGCTTCCTAAAATATTTTCGAACATTGAAGGTGAAGAAGTAGGGCGAGTTCTGGTAAGTTGCATATTTCTATTAGATTTTATGGTTTAACATTTTAAATCATTAACTGGAAAAGAGAGGACGTGTTTGCCTGAAAGAATAATTGTATAGTCAGAAATTTGGTGTATGTAAACTTCTGTTGAAAAAACTGTAATTTTCACTCAAACATTTTGTGAAACACTAGTGTTCAAATAATTTTAATCGGGTAATATCAAAATATTCGGCCCGGTTAATTGTTGGAAACTTACCTGCTTTTGTGGTGTTGATAGAAGAAATAGAGAACGGAGATTGTATGAAAGCATCAGCAGTAGCTACTATGAAAATAAGCAGTCCTGCATTTGAGAATGAAGGGAAGATACCGTCAGTTTATACTTGTGATGGCGCTAACATTAATCCGCCATTAAGAGTTAATAATATTCCAAATGGAACTAAAAGTCTTGCCATCATTATGGAAGATCCTGACGCTCCGGGCGGGACATTTACACATTGGGTTACCTGGAACATTTCTCCACATGAATCATTGCCGGAAGCGAGTGCCCAGGGAGTTGAAGGAGTAAATGATTTCAATAAATATCATTATGGCGGGCCGTGCCCTCCTTCCGGAAGACATAACTATATATTTAAGGTTTATGCTCTTGACAGAGATATGTATCTTAGCAGAGACTCTGAAAGAAAAGCTTTGGAGATGGCTATGCAAGGACATATTATTGGCTATGGAGAGTTGAAGGGATGGTATGAAAGAGAGCAGTTAACCTGATATCAGGAGAAATATTAGAATAATAGGAAGAGAAATCCGGAAGAATAACACTTCAACTTATTCTTTCGGATTTTGTTTTTAAAACTTTTTAAAGTCTGGTTTAATATCACCATCTGCGAATTAACAATAGTTCCATCCTGCCTGTTATTCTTTAAAGTGTTTTGTTTTAATGAGAAATAATGGCGATCGTATTGGAAAAAGTTAAGCGGACATTCTACAGAAATGGAAGTGTTAAGAAGCCTAAAGTGGTTGTAATTACCGGTGCTTCAGCAGGTGTTGGAAGAGCTACAGCCTGGGAGTTTGCTAAAAAAGGAGCACATATTGCATTACTTGCCAGAGGAATAGAAGCGCTTGAAGCAACCAAAAGAGAAGTGGAAGCGCTGGGAGGAAAAGCAATAATTTATTCGGTAGATGTAGCAGATGCAGAGAAGGTAGATCAGGCGGCAGAGTTTATTGAAGCCGAGTTAGGGCCAATTGATATATGGATCAATAATGCAATGAATAGTGTATTTTCTCCTGTCAAACAAATGGAACCCGCCGAATATAGAAGGGTTACGGAAGTTACCTATCTGGGGCAGGTGTTTGGTACATTGGCGGCATTAAAAAGAATGACCCTCAGAAATAAAGGTAAGATCATATTTGTTGGTTCTGCTCTTGCTTACAGAGGTATTCCGTTACAATCTGCTTATTGTGGATCAAAACATGCGATTGAAGGTTTTTTTGATTCCTTAAGGGCCGAACTGTTACATGATAAGAGTAAGATAAGTATTACTATGGTGCAGTTGCCAGCTCTGAATACGCCGCAGTTTAGTTGGGCGAAATCAAGACTGCCTTATAAGCCTAAGCCCATGGGAACTATCTTTGAGCCGGAAGTAGCGGCAAAAGCAATTGCATTTGCGGCTACTACAGATAGAAGGGAAATATTCGTCGGGTTTCCTACGGTAAAGGCTATTATTGGTGATAAGATTGCTCCGGGTATAGCTGATAAAGTGTTGGCTAAAAATGGGTATGAGGAACAACAGACCAATGAACCGGAAGATCCATACCGAAAGAATAATTTATGGGAGCCTGTACCCGGACCGCATGAAGCTCATGGCCCATTCCATAAAAAGGCTAAAAGGTTCAGCGCTGAACTATGGGTGTCTATGAATAAAGCATTGCTGGTTGGCATAGCAGGAGCTGTCGTTGCCGGTTTGGGAATGGCGGCTATCTCTTCCCAAAAAGAGCGTCAACAATATGAACCGACATGTTAAGAGAGATAGTAATATATAATAAAAGGGCTTTTCACTTTAAGCTCTTTTATTGTTTTTAAAAGTTAAGGTATAATGTTTGTTAAGTGGTTGGATATTATGTGTTGATTTTATTGGCTTTTCTTAACAGCTGTATAGCTTTTTCATCAGAAGTTTGTTCGAAGTTTTCGTAGAACTGGCCTACACCTCTGAAGTTATCCGGAATCATATCTATAATTACTTCATCTGTAATCATAGATAATTTATCAACTGTCCTTTGGGGAGCTACCGGTGCAGCAACAACAATTTTCTTCGGCAGATTTGCTTTGACAAGTTCAACGGCAGCCATCATGGTAGTTCCTGTTGCGAGTCCGTCATCGGTTAGTATTACGGTTTTTCCGGTAAGTTCGGGTAGTTTTCTTCCTTCCATGTATTGCTCATGTCTTTCTTTAAGCATACTTCTGATGCGGGCTGTTTCTTCTTCTATATATAACATCGGCACGGCAACTTCTTCGTTAATAATTCTTCCATATAAACTTACCGAACCAATAGCATATTCTTTGTTCATTGGATGCCCGATTTTCTTAATTAAGATTACATCTAATGGAAGGTCTAACTCTTTTGCAAGGATAAACCCCGTTTCTACCCCTCCTCTCGGAATTGCTAAAATAATAGCATCTGAACCTTTATACTTCTTTAGTTTTGAAGACAGTCTTAATGCTGCATCCACTCTGTCCTGATACATATGAGAATATTAGATTAATACTTTTTCTTCTTTGGAAAGATATTTTCTGAACCATTTGCCGGCCAGAGATGCTACTTCTTCCAGTTTGCCGGGTTCTTCAAATAAATGCGATGCTCCCGGAATAATAATAATTCTTTTTTCGGATGGTATCGCGGCGTATGCCTGTTCGTTTAATTGTCTTACATAATAATCCAAACCGCCTATGATAAGGAGTGTTGGAGCGGAGAGATTTGTTAAATGATTAATCGCCATGTCCGGCCTTCCACCTCTTGACACGATAGCTTGTATTTTGTCCCCCAGTTTTGAAGCAGCGATTAATGCAGAGGCTGCTCCTGTACTCGCTCCAAAATAACCAATATTTAGCCCTTTGGTATCAGTCCTTTGGTATATCCAATGAGTAGCAGCAATTAGACGATCACTTAGAAGGTCTATATTAAATCGATTTTCATATATTAAATCTTCCTCCCTGGTAAGTAGGTCAAGCATTAATGTAGCAAAGTCTTGTGATTGGAGTATATTGGCTACAAAGGTATTTCTTGGGCTTAATCTGCTGCTCCCGCTTCCATGAGAAAAAATAATCAGGCCTTTGGCCTTTTCAGGTATTACGAGTTCGCCTGTGAGTGTTACTTTTCCTGCTGGAATATCCACCAAATCATTAAACACATAATCATACATACTCATCCACCTCCTCATTTATAACCATTTGGTAAAAAAAATGGTTTTACGGAAGAACAGGTGTATAAATATGTTTTGAATGAGAGATTGCCAGTGTTAATTTTATTTATACCTTTCGAAAAAACTTTTTTCCAGCATTTCCCTGTAAGAAGGATGTGCTATTGATATAAGTAATTTGGCACGCTCTTTTAACGACTTTCCATACAAGTCAACAATGCCATATTCTGTAGCAACATAGTGTACATTAGCTCGTGTTGTCACTACACCTGCCCCTTGTTTTAAGAATGGTACTATTTTACTCCCTCCTTTATAGGTAGAAGTAATAGCAATAATAGGTTTTCCTCCTTCTGAATAAGAGGCGCCTCGGATAAAATCAATTTGGCCACCCACACCTGAATAATGTTTGGTGCCAATGGAGTCAGAACATACTTGCCCGGTCAGGTCTATTTCTATAGCGC
>DATCKK010000286.1:0-12622 GCA_036562325.1 Cytophagaceae bacterium
ATTCTATAGAAGAATATTCCATTTTATGGATGATCTTCTGAACTTTACCTACCAGATAGTTATAACCAATATAAGCAATAACCCCTACGATTAATCCGGCAACCGTCGTAACCATAGCTTCATAAATACCGGAAGATAAAAGTTTAGGACTTATGGACCCTTCTTCCTGTGCAATAGCTATAAATGCCTGAATCATACCTGTTACAGTACCTAAAAATCCTAACATTGGAGCGGCACCTGCAATAGTAGCCAGGGCGGAAAGGTTTTTCTCTAACCGATAAACTTCGATTTTACCTGTGTTTTCAATAGAAGCCTCAATATTGGCAAGAGGAGTTCCCAACTTTGAAATTCCTTTTTCAATCATTCTGGAGAATGGCGTATTAAACTGCTGACATTGAAGTTGTGCATTTTGTATTTCCCCCATAACCACAAGGTCACGGATTTTTTCCATAAATGCATAAGGATCTTTATCTGCTTTTTTCAAAGTCAAAATCCGTTCTACGATGATATAGATGGCTGCTATGGATAATGCAAAAATAGGGATCATCATCCATCCCCCTTTTAGTATTAAATCCAATATGGAAACAGAATCATCTGCAGACACCCCACTCTCAGCAATCTGATCCGGTGTAACTCCTATTTGTAAAAAAATTTCGGTTAGTATCATTGAAATTTTAATATTCACATTAGTATTTCATTACCCAAACACCGCTTCCATAAGAAGATCTGTATTGATCCAATTTCGCTGTAGCTTCAGAAAGATCGCTAAAATCAGCTACAGTCACCTTATAGAATCGGTCAGAAGAAGATGGTTCAATCAATTTGACAGCCTCACCTTTTTGAACCAGTTTATTTTGGAATTTAATCGCGTTCGTCTCACGAACAAAAGCTCCTACAACAATATAATAACGGCCGCTACCGGCTGATATTGTTGAAGCACTACCTGTAGTGCTGGTGGCAGAAGTTTCTTCAACTATGTCAATAACCGGCTCAATTTCTGATTCTGTTTCTATCTCTTCTTCGGCTTCCGTTGTTACCACTGTAGAAGCTTCTTCAGTCTCAGTAGCAACTACCTCTTCCTGAACGGATTCTACCTTGGCAAACCAACTTCTCGGATCGAGGCTACTCATTGCTTTATTATCCTTATTCATGAAAAGGAAGTATCCACCTACCCCAAACAACAGTATCAGAAGAGGGATAATTAATAACAATACTCTTAAGCCACTTTTTTTCTTTGGTGCCACTTCCCCATTCTCAGTGGATTTTGGGGTGTTTTCTACAACTCTTTTTTTCACCGCCGGGCGAACTACTCTTGGTGGGATCTTATTCATATCACTTATGTTTCTTTCTATGGGTTTAAAAAATAATTCTGTCAAACCAAAACTATCCGTCAGATAGTTAACGGAATTTTCGGGTTCAAATTCTAACCTGTTATCTTTATTATAGAAGAACCTACCGATTTCCTTTATTACAAAGGTATTCGTTTTCTTCAGCTCGTCTGTAATTTTTGCAATATATTCTTTTATGAGTACAATTGCTTGTTCCTGAGTTATATTTTCCCTATGAGCAATAGTAGCCATAAGCAATCCATCGTTTAACTTAAGTTGCTCATTAAAAGCAATTTTCTTAAACGGCGGCTGAAACTTATGGGTAATAGGGTGAATATCTGCGCTTTCTCTATGCGCAATAAATCCACCGAACTCTGGCAAAACGACACAGTCATGATCAAACAACAGCTCCCTTAAATATTTTTCTACCATCTTTAAAATGAATAGGAGACTCCTCCGATAATGTTTATACCTTTAACGGGATAATATAAATATCTTTGATATTTTTTGGACAAAATATTATTAAAATCCAAAAACGCCGAAAACACTTCCGAAAATTTATACTCTGCCCTTACATTTAAATCAAATATAGAAGGCAGTGATTTTAGTTCATTGGAAGTGAAATTTTTTGCTTTTAAACCGCTAATATAATAAATGTCAGAATTAATGTATATTTTTCTATGCAAATTATAAGAAGCTAAAACCGAAGTTGTAAAGCCCGGTCGATGCCAGGGCTCATCCAGCAGGCTCAAGTTATAGTTAAATACACCGGTACTTAAGTTAACTCTAAATGCCTCAGAAAAAACATACCCGGCATCGGCATTAAAGATTACAACGGTAGTATTTTTGTCATACAAAGCCGAAAATCTGGAAGTATCTTCGACTGAATTGGCAAAGAAATACAAATTCTTATAATTATTGTAAGAAAGCGCTACTTTGTAATTCAATTTTTCCAAAGCATTTCCTTTTATACCAGCATAGACTTCTAACGCTTTATTAGTATGCGATAAGGCTACACTATTTCCAAGGAACGGATTTTCCTTCACCAGGTTACGAAATGTAACTTTTTGTAGTTCTCCATCAATACCTCCGAATGCGACCAGTTTATCCTCCAATACGATGTATTCTGCTGCTACAACCGGATATAAGTGAAACTTATTCATACCGTTAATAGTATCGCCTCCATAAGCTGCATTTAAGCCGGCAGTTAAATTCAATTTATCGAAATTAAGTTTAACTGCCGGTTTCAGAATAAAATAACTTCGGTTTACTTTATTGGAGTCATTGGTATAGCCGGAAAAGGACAAAGCCGAGGAAAGCAAAAAGATTTTATCATTTGAAATTTTATATCCAGCCTTTATATCTGTAAGAAATTCACTTTCTTTAACATCCGTCCTGCTTTGGAAATTGTAATAATTAAAGTTTGCTCCATAAGTGAATTTATCATCTTTGTTCAGGCTCTCCAACCCTGCATTGACATTAAAAGTGCTATATATCTGTTTGATAGTATCTTGATCGACCTCAAGGCTTTGGTTAAAGCCATAATAATTATACTTGTCTCTTTCATACCCTAATCCACCATTAAACACGGTACTCTTACCAAAATACTTCCCATATACGCGAGCAAAGTTTTCGCTTGTTCCTGAATATTTCACAGGCCCGTTCTGGGAGGCAAGGTGTTTAATATGAATTCCGACCAAACTCTTTTCACTTCGTTTATTATTAAAGAATCCCTCCAGGTAAGTAGTACCATAATTTCCCAATCCTCCTTTGACATAATGTCCATACAATTTCGGGAGAGGTTCCGGTGACAGCCTCAATACCTTTATGTTGGTAGTTAATTTAGGCAATATTAGTGGCACATCATTATAAACATACTCCTGTGGCTTTGCTTCCGGTTGAGGAGGAGTAAAAGTTATTTTCTCGTAATTTCTGTTGGCAAAAGGTAAATCCAAAGGCCTTTCCTTAACAATAATAATTGTTTTCTCCTCTACTTCTCCTATCTGGCCGTAAGTAGAAAAGGAGATAATGGATGTAAATATCGCTATGGTTAATACTATCTTTTTCATTGTGCAGATGTCTCCTTTCTTTCCAATTCATATAGCTTGGATTTGGCTTTGCCGACAATCTCTTTATCCGGGAACTTTTCAACAATCGAATTTAATGTGGCTTTCGCCTGGAATATCTCATCCATAGCGATGAAGTTATCGGCAATCAACAAAAACGACCTTCCAACCCAGTATTGGTAGGAGGAGAAGTTTTTATTCAGATCATATAATGTTTCCAGAGACTGCTTATACTTTTCCTGCTTATGCAGTACTTCTGCAATAAGATATTGGGCTTCTGCTCCATGTACATCCTTGGCCACGTTTACTGTAGATATAAAGAAGTCCAGGGCTTTATCATACTCTTCTTTCGCATAAGCTACTTTTCCTGAAAACAATAAGGCTATATTTTCTGCATTTACTGTTGGATTTCCGTGTGAAAGAATTTTCTCTGCATATAAAAAGGATGAATCCAGCATATTCAGGTAATAATAACTTTCTACCAAACCGGTCCATGCATTAAATAACTCCTTCTTATTTTTAGGATTTTCCATTAACAATACATAGTAGTATTTGGCTGTGTCATACCTTTCTTTTTCAAGGTTCATGTCTGCCAGCCTATTCACTGCCTTTGTATAGTAAGGAGATATCTTTGAATGCACAAAAGGTTTGAAAGATTCTATGGATTTATCAAACTCATTCATTCGGTAGTAAGACTCTGCTATGTAATACCTTGCATCTTCAGCTTTAGCACTATTGGGATAATTGTTAAGGAAATTATTAAATACTTCTATAGCTTTCTTATACTTCTGGATGTTATACAAACTTAATGCATTCTCGTACTCAAGTGCTTCATAGTTGGTTGTTTCCGGATAAAGGTTTTTGTACCGGGTCAACAGTTCGTGAAACTCTTCAGACCTACCGGCTATAACCAATGCTTCCTGAATTCCGGACAATGCATCCGGAGCTACCTCATGACCGGAGTATACATCCAATATAGTTTTATAGTCTTCTATAGCTTCATTATACTTTTGCAGGTTGTTGTAAGCAATAGCTCTCTTGGAAAGAGCAAAGGGTACCAGGTCACTGTTAGGGTGTGAATTTATAAGTGTGGAAAATACAGCTATTGATTGTTGTGTATTGCCATTTTCAAGCTCCAGCTGGCCCTTTTGAAATAAAGCATTGTCCAGGTATAGCGAATTAGGATATTTCTTTATTACCACATCGAAGCTTGCCTTTGCTTCTTCCGGTTTATTATCCAACCCTAAAACAACTCCTTTTTGAAAATATGCATAATCAGTCTCCGGCACTTTCTGTTCAATGGCTTCATCGTAGTACCTTACTGCTTCTTTATAATTTTTGGTAACATAATACAGATCTGCCAAACGTAACAAACCGTCGTTATAGAATTGCTTGTTATCGGCACCTTTCAACTGCTTCACATACTCTCTAAAATGAGGCAATGCTTTATCAAATTGTTTTAAATTATAATAAGCATATCCAATACCATATCTGGCCTTAAGGAAGTAGGTTGAAGATTCATCAGATAACTGAAATACCTGTGCATAACTATTAACTGCCTTTTCAAGTTCTTTCAGAATAGAGTAAGCCTCACCTTTCCAGAAATGTGAGGCAATTACCAGTTGCTTATCATTCGGATACTGCAAAGACTTTTCAAACAGTTCTATCGCTTCATTATACTGGCCATTATTAAATAGTTGCTCCCCACGATAAAAGGCAATACGTTGATAAGCTGCATTAATTTTAGAAGTCCTTGTTCTTAGACTCTCAATATAGGAAAGCGCTTCCGCATAGTTGTTGGATCGAAGGAAAGCTTCACTTAATAATTCATTTACTTCATTGATATGTACAGTCTCCGGATAATCCTTTACATACTCTTTAAGTGCAGCAATAGCTTCCGAATATCTTCCAAGATCAAAATTTACTTTGCCATAATAATATAAAGCTTCTCTTTGAGTCTCTTTATTAAAATCGGACTTCCTGGCTCTTTCAAAAGCCTGAAGTGCAAAGTCTTTATTTCCTATTTTCAGATAAGACAAGCCAAGAAAATAAGCTGCTGACTGTCCCAGTGTATCTTTTGCAGAAGCTATCTGTTTAAAGCTTTCTATGGCAGAAGTATAATCTTCCAGTTTATAATCCGATAAAGCTAATCGATAATGAATATCTGGACTTATAATCTTGTTCTTTTCTTTATAATACTTTTTGAAATACTCCGAGGCTTTCTCATAATTGTTTTGATGGTAATAAGACTCGCCCGTTAATAAATAAAGCTCATCAACATCCTGTACCTTAGTACCGCTCTTCAATATTTTTTCAGCATAGGCTATAAGGTCATCATATTTTTCCTGGCGGTACAGTACATTCACAATCATGTAAGGAACCACATTTTTATATTCTTCATGCGTCTCCGCCTTTTTAAGGTCCACCAAAGCTTCGTCATACTTTCCGTTTCTCAACTCTATATATCCTGCATAATAATTGGCTGCATAGGTATATTTATGTTCTGACTTTTTGATGTTATCAAATAGCTCACCCGCCCTGTCAAATTCTTTCTGACTGAATAAAGAATAAGCTAATTTAAACTGAGTTTCTAATTTGGCTTCCGGAGATAATGACTCAGTATTTACCTTTTGAAGATATTCCGCAGCCTTTTTATAATTTTTATTTCTATAATAAAACCCTCCCAGTTCATAATAAGCTAAGGGTGTTTTGGAATGGTAAGGGTAATTGTTTATAAATTCCTGAAAGAGCGATTCTGCATCGGGATGAAATAAGTTCAAAGCAGAATAAGCAATGAAATACTTTGCATCCACCACTTTAAAATCATTGGGGTAAAGCTGAATATATTTTTCAAAGGTTGTGCGTGCTGCCCCGTATTTTTCTCTCTCCAGCAACTCCATTGCCTGATCATACAACGCCAATTCGGAAGTTTGGCTTAAGGTATTCTGAGCCGAAACCACCAGAAGATGGCCAAGGACAATTAATAGTGTGAATAATATTCTTTTCTTCATACCTGTTAATAAAAATAGGAGGTCAACCTTCATCAGATCAATTAACGCCCCCTGTTTTAGAATTATTTCAAATCGGTATTTCACTTAAATCTTTTTTATTTTTTGAATATCAATGAAGAATCTTAAAAATAAGCTCTTTCAGAATCTGTCCCTCTCCCATACTTCCGCTATCTACACCTTTTGCTCTTAAATCTGCTTCTCTCAGATAATGTATGATATTCATTGTTTTGTTAAGAGGATATGCTTTAGCTCCAAATATATAGTCTTTGACAAAAAAAGGATTAACCTGTAGTAACTTCGACAGCCCGCTTTCTGATTTATCTTCACTTGTATGAACAAGTAATAGCTTGGAAAAGAAATTAAACAACACAACAATTATCGGAATGATTGGATTGTTTTTGGGATTGGCTTCAAAGTAATTAATGATCAGGTTGGCTTTATAGACGTCTTTCTTCACCAATGCTTTCTGTAATTCAAAAACATTAAACTCTTTACTTATCCCAACATATTTTTCAATCAGGGCCTCATCTACTTCCACCTTTTCCTTAAGATTGATCAATAGTTTGTCGCTTTCATTCGCCAGTCGATCCAGGTTGTTGCCTATGTTTTCTGCCAGCATTAATGCAGCTTTGGGAGTTATTTTAAATCCTTTTTCCGAAAAATAGGCAGATACCCAGTCCGGCAACTGGTTGTCATATAACTTCTTGGAATTAACAACTACAGCAAATTTATCCAGTGTCTTGGAAAGGGATTTTCTTGCATCCAGTGTTTTGTACTTATGGCAAAAAACCAATACTGTAGATCCAAGTGGATTTTTAACATACGCCTCGAGTTGCTTATCTCCGGATTCTTTCCCCAAATCACTCACCTCCTGTGCTTCTTTTACAATAACCACCTGCCTTTCTGCCATCATCGGAAATTTTTTGGCATTTTGCATAATGGTATTCATGTTCACGTCTTTGCCATACAGGACTGTCTGATTAAAACTTTTTTCAAATTCCTGCAAGCAGTTTTTTTCAATATAATCTGAGATAAGATCGATGTAATAGGGTTCATCACCCTGTAAAAAATAGACAGGCGCGTATTTTTTATTTTTTAGCTCTTTTAAAACACTATCAGGGGTTGCCGCCAATTCTTAATAAATTAATTAATATACTATTCCTCTCAAAGTTAAAAGGTTTGATGGTTAAAATAAAATTAAAATACTATAAAAAAAGAAAGTATCTAAATATAACCCCGTTACAAATATGCCTCCGTTAAGAGTATTCCGATTTAACCTCGATTTCCCAAAGTTTGTCCCACGCCACCCATTATTTGCCCACAGGTTCATTAATCAGATAACCTTTAAAAGTTAAAAAAAGAGACTGGATTAATACCGCGAAGTTTTAGTTTAAGCCCCGGATCTCATATAATTTTAATTCATTAATTGTGTAAACAGCTATCGGTTTGTTACTTTTGCACTCTACAATACTGTAAATACAATGGCGAATTTTGTTGAAGAATTAAAATGGAGAGGCATGATACACGATATTATGCCAGGAACAGAGGAGCAACTTAATAAAGAGATGACGGTTGGTTACGTAGGATTTGACCCCACCGCACCATCCCTTACAATAGGAAACCTGGTAACGATAATGTTATTGGTGCATTTCCAAAAAGCCGGGCATAAACCGGTTGCTCTTATAGGTGGAGCTACAGGTATGATCGGTGACCCATCGGGGAAATCCGAAGAGCGTAAACTGCTATCGGAAGATACATTGAGGTACAATCAGGAGCAAATAAAAAAACAGTTAAGCAAGTTTCTGGATTTTAATTGTGGTGCTAATTCCGCTGAGATAGTTAATAACTACGACTGGTTTAAGGACTTTTCCTTCATCGGATTTTTAAGAGACGTAGGCAAGCACCTAACGGTAAACTACATGATGTCTAAGGAATCTGTCAAGAAAAGACTTGAGACCGGAATAAGTTTTACAGAGTTTTCTTACCAACTTCTTCAGGGATATGATTTCTACCATTTGTATAAGGAAAAAAACATACGCCTGCAAATGGGAGGTTCAGACCAATGGGGAAATATTACTTCAGGTACAGAGTTCATACGCAGAATGGATGGCGGAGAAGCTTTTGCATTAACTTGTCCACTTATCACTAAAGCAGATGGTACCAAGTTTGGTAAGTCCGAAGGAGAGAATGTTTGGCTGGATCCGAAGATGACCTCTCCATACAAATTCTACCAATTCTGGCTTAATTGCAGTGATGAAGATGCCTCCAGGTTCATAAAAATATTTACGCTTCTTTCCAAAGAAGAAATTGAAGACCTGGAAAAACAACAAAGTATATCCCCCGAAAGCCGTCCATTGCAAAAAGCATTGGCAAAAGATATTACTATAAGGGTACATTCGAAAGAAGCCTACGAAGACGCTCTGAAGGCTTCTGAGATTCTCTTTGGGAAAGGAGACTACGATGTCCAAACTACATTGCGACTACTGGAGGGGGTAGTGCCAGAAGTATCCCTTAGCCCGGAAGAATATAAGAATACAGCCAATGTAACCGATCTGCTTTCTGTAGCCACCAAATCGGCGATATTCCCTTCCAAAGGAGAAGCCAGAAAAATGATTACAGGCGGTGGTGTTTATATCAATAAAAACAAAATTTCAGCGCCGGACCAACAATTAGATTTTGAATTATTAAATGAAAAGTTTTTGCTGGTACAGAAAGGCAAAAAGAATTATTATTTGTTGAAAATAGAAGCTTAATCAACTTTAAAAAAGAAGAGCAGCCCAAAAGCTGCTCTTCTTTTTTTACAATAAGGCTTAATGTGCATGGCCATGATCGTGGTCATGATCATGATGGTGAGTGTGGTCATGCCCGTGATGGCCATGATCATGTCCATGATGATGATTATCCTGATTTCCCGACTTATCACTTTCCCTTCGTTTACAACATTCTGGAAGGGCATCATGAACAACATCTTCCGTGGTAAACAATTCCGTGTCATGTCCTGCCTGTGCAACTGCTTTTTGAATAGCTTCTTCATTGATAGCAGTGCTGTCAAAAGAAACCGCCAACATATCCGTTTTAATATTCCATACGGCTTCGCTGACACCTTTCAAGCCCTTTACAGTAGCTTCAATACGTTCCTTACACATTTCACAATTACCTCTTACATAAAATTCCGCTTTGTTTTGAGGGGCATTATTGCAGGCTGACATTATCAGCAACAGTACTCCTGAAAGGATTTGAGTATATTTCATAATGTATAAATTAAGTTTAACCTCAATACTACTAAAAATCTGCTACATTTTGTTCCAAAATTTTAAAGATTTTAAAATATCAGAAATCAAGTAATTTTTAGCATCTTACTTATAAGTTTTTTTTTATTTTAAATATACTTCTATTAATTTTGATGCCTTCATTAATCATAAAACTACATGGCAACTACTTCAGATTTATCAAGAGGCGCATTTATCCGGTTCAACGGGGAGTTATGCCAGGTGCTGGAATATGAGCATAGAACTCCTGGAAACTTAAGAGCATTTTATCAGGTCAAAATGCGAAATGTAAAGTCAGGCAAGTTGGTGGAAAACAGATTTCGCGCAGGAGAGGCTATAGAACTCGTTCGTGTTGAAATAAAAAACTACCAATATTTGTACAAAGAAGGTACCAGCTTAGTTTGTATGGATACTGACACTTACGACCAAATTTACGTAGACGAACACTTATTTGGTGATTCTCAGCAATTTTTAAAGGAAGGAATGGAAGTAATGATTTCTTTTGATGGCGACCTTCCTATCCATGCAGAATGCCCGGCTTCGGTTGAACTTGAAGTAACCTACACAGAACCAGGCCTTAAAGGAGATACAGCCACAAAAACCCTAAAACCTGCTACTCTTGAAACAGGTGCAGTGGTAAGTGTACCTTTGTTTATTGATATTGGAGAAAAAATAAAAGTGGATACCAGAACCGGTACCTACCTGGAAAGAGTAAAAGAGTAAATTAAATATAACTTTCAATAAAAAAGGCTACAACATAGTAGCCTTTTTTATTGAACTAAATCTTCTCATTTACTGAAAAAAATACATAAGTAATATCTGCAAATACTTTTTTCCTTTTCCTATCCTATATATTACGAACTTTACACTGCATAAAAACCAGTTATGAAAAAAATACTTGAATTTCTGATTCTGAGCCTGATTTTGTCTATGGTATTTACGGGAGGATATATTTTCACTACCGCCACGTCCATAATGCTTTATGGCTTTATTTATGCCATTGAAGATAATATTGGCAAAATCTGATCCACATTAAAAATTCCCCTTAACTTCCCCCTAACGCGATGTTTTATTATCTTTACCCAGACAACCAAACTCCAAGAAATATGGAACTGAAGCTAAATCTGGATCAGATAAAAACAGAATGCCCCAAAGCCTGGGCTGATTTTAACGAATATTATCAAAAAGGATTTTCAACAAAATCCAGTTTAACACAAGTAAACTTTACTGAAATTCCTTTTGAAATGCAGCTAGGCGTTTTTCTAAGATATTTCAATGAAAACGCAGTAGAACTGGACGTATGCAACTCCGGATACGAAAACTGGCCCTCTATTATTACAGAAGCATTTAAAACATACGAAAACGTAATATCGCATTACTCCTGATTAATTACCAGCTAAAGAAATTATATAAAAGAGGCGCTCAAGCCTCTTTTATTTTTTTAGGCAAAATTATAAAAACATCTATTGGCTCTTTTATCCCTCGTTTTCTTCAAGTGCTTGCAGATTAGAGTTTAAGAATAATCAAGAAACATTTTTTTATCAGATCTGAACGGAAAATTTTTAGTTGCTGTTCCTATGCATAAACTACAAACTCAACCAGAATTTAAGCAGAAATATAAACCAGCTTATTAACATAAATCACAATGGGAATCTTAAGCAACCTTTTCTCTGACTCAATTGCAATTGATTTAGGTACTGCAAACACCTTAATAATGCATAATGACCAGATCGTAGTGAATGAACCCTCCATCATTGCAGTTCACCAATATACAGGAGAAGTAGTGGCTATTGGCCGCAAAGCCTTGGCCATGCACGAAAAAACACCTGAAAATATAAAGACTATCCGTCCTTTAAAAGATGGTGTTATTTCCAATTTTCATGCAGCTGAACAAATGATCAGAGAAATGATCAAGCTTATATATAAGGGCAAAAAGGCCATCTTTAAATCTGTGAATAAGATGATCATTTGTATTCCTTATGGCTCTACAGAAGTAGAAAAAAGAGCAGTACGTGACTCTGCCGAACATGCAGGAGCCAAAGAGCTTTATATGATTCATGAGCCTGTAGCGGCAGCGCTGGGCTTGGGATTAGATATTGAGCAACCTGACGGTGCCATGGTTATTGATATCGGAGGAGGTACTACTGAAATCGCTATTATGTCTCTTTCCGGAGTTGTTTGTAATCAGTCATTGAAAATAGCCGGTGACGTGCTGGATAAAGATATTCAGGACTATATGAGAAGGAGTCATAATTTGATGATAGGTGAAAGAACTGCAGAAAAAATAAAAATGGAAATTGGTGCTGCACTTACTGAACTGGATAATCCTCCTGCTGATATGAAAGTAATCGGGAGAGATTTAATGACTGGATTACCCAAAGAAAAGTTGATCTCTTACACCGAGATTGCTCACGCCATTGAGAAATCCATTATCCTTCTTGAAGATGCGGTAATAAAAACTCTGGAAACATGCCCTCCTGAGCTTGCTTGTGATATATATGAAAATGGAATCAACCTAACAGGAGGCGGCGCTGCGCTGAGAGGATTAGATAAAAGATTGTCTCTCAGAACAAAACTTCCGGTAAATATATCAGAAAACAGTTTGGAATCAGTAATCAGAGGTACTGGAATTTCTTTGAAAAAAATAGGCACGATGAAACATATTTTGATCAACTAAACCAGTATCATCGTATTCCTTTAGGGGGTTACCTTTTCTAATTTTCAGGGATAAATGTAAAAGTTTTTAAGTTTTTTAACCTCAATGTTTTAGAAAAACGAAAAAATTTATTAATTTAACAATAATAAATTTACTCTAATCAATACGAGCTGTTAAAAACGAAAAACTAAGTAGTGCATATTAAACAACAAAAACTATGAGAAATTCCATCTTTATTTTTGCGCTGGCATTTATTCTTGTTGGTGGTTACGTTGCTGAAGCTGCTTCCCTT
>DATCKK010000296.1:0-8257 GCA_036562325.1 Cytophagaceae bacterium
TAGGTGGCGTGATGTGAGCCGTTATCTGATTGAGAAATACCAGAAAATCGAACCGGTAGTCTTCAAGGTAGAGGAGTAAGTTGCTTAGGACAGTTACAGCAGGGAAAAAGACTATTAACGCTAATAACTTGTTAGGAAGTGAATTGTTCTTTTTAAACCAGAGTAAAAAAGCAATTACGACTTTATTAAATATGGTAAATAAATTTAGTAGTAAGATAAGCACGTTTCAGCCTCCCTGAATTCTTACAGAACTTGTGAAAAAACAAATGCTAATAATGGAAATACTTCCCACTTAGCATTTTATATTTTAAATATACCAATAAAATATAATTTTTGGGGGAGGTTAAAGAATGAAAATTTTTAGGAATATATGGTTCTTGGTTTAATGTGTTATATGTCAATTAATTATCAAACTATGAATTGTTATGATTAAAATTGACACACTTATAAAGTATTTAAATAATAAATAATGGCTGCAATTCTGTAATTACTTCATTGGAATGAGTGAGTTTGAGGAATAAATGAAGTTATAATTGAAGGGATATGCAAATAAACAAAAAAGGCAAACCTTATTGGGTTTGCCTTTTCGCAGAGAGAGAGGGATTCGAACCCCCGGTACCTTTCGGTACAACGGTTTTCAAGACCGCCGCATTCGACCGCTCTGCCATCTCTCTGTTTAGGCTGCAAAAATAGAGACAAAACTATTAATCACCAAATTTTAACGGCTAAAATTTTTATGTGTTACACTTTTTTCCTATGCCTGCCCTGAAAATTTTTCCCTCCTGGCCATATCCAAACTCGCATTTATTTCAAAACCAATTAACAGTGCCATGGAAATAGCATGCAACCAGATCATAAACGCGATGAGCGTTCCGATGGATCCATAAACTTTATTGTAAGAATTGAAATTGTCCACGTAAAAAGAAAAGAATAGAGTGAAAACCATAATAAGTACAGCTGCTACTAATGCTCCTCCGGAGAAAAAACTCCACTTCACCGGTATGGCAGGTGCTACATAGTATATAAATGAAGTGGCAAAGAACAGAACCATAAAGATAGTCCAGTATTTTAAAAGATATAGAAGTTGAAAATAGAACCTGCCGTCAAGGGATAAAGTACTCTCCACCATGTCCAGATATACTTTGGCTACCAGTGAAAATGAAACGGATACGCAAACAATAAGTACCAGAAACACCGTTAGGGCAATTCCTTTTAACATTCGTTGGATAAAGCTTTTTTGCTCAGGAAAACTATAACACCTGTTAAAGGCTGAAATCATAGCCAGGTTGCCATTCGTTGCGGTGTACATGGCAAATATAAATCCGAAAGAAAGTAAACCTCCGTGTTGAATATTTAAAATTTCAAAAATGGTGCTTTCGGCAGCCATAAACATACTTGCAGGCATTAACTCCCTGAGGGTTTCCATGATAGTTGATGACAAATCCGGGATTGGTATATAAGGGATAAGTGTAAATAAAAAGATGATGGCTGGAAAAACGGATAAGGTAAAATTGAAGGCCATAGCATGGGCTCTTTCTACTATATTATCTTTTTTTACCTGTGAAAAAAAAATCTCCAGAAATCGATAAAGAGATATTTGGCTAGTCGAAATATGAATAGCTTTGATTTTACTTAGGAACTCTTCAAATAGTTTGTTATTTATCAGTGTCCTTATGAATGGCAGATTTGTCAAAACGCTCAGAGATTAGTTGACTAAAATGTTCAGGTGGCAAGCATGGCTTATCGGTGGTAGTATTTACGAAAACCAGGGTCGTTTCAGCTATATTTAAAAGTACTCCCTCCTGATTGTAAACTTCGTATTCAAATATAATTCTAACTCCGGGTTTGTTACGGATAAAAACTTTTATGGTTAAAAGGTCATCATATTTGGCTGGCTTTAGGTATTTGGTTTTATATTCCAATACAGGCATCATCACACCCGATTCCTCCATCTCTTTATAGCTAAAGCCTATTTCCCTGAAAGTCTCTACTCTGGCTACTTCAAAGTAAGTGGCATAATTTCCATAATATACATACCCCATTTGATCGGTTTCTGCATACCTTACTCTGATTTGAATTTCATGAACTACCATACCTACCGGATATTTAATTTGTTTAGAGCCTTTCTATACCTTTCAGCGTTCTTCTGATGTGCTTCATAGGTTTCTGCAAAGTTATGGTAACCATTTAATTCATGGCTGGCGCAGAAGTATATGTATTTATGTTTTTCGTGATTTAGTACTGCCTCAATGGATTCCAGAGAAGGAAGATTGATAGGGCCTGGAGGAAGGCCGGCATATTTATAAGTATTATAGGGGGAATCTGTTTCTATGTGGCCTTTATAAATTCTTTTCAAAGTAAAGTCTCCAACGGCAAATTTTACGGTAGGGTCTGCCTGAAGCGGCATGCCTATTCTTATCCTGTTCAGATATAAACCGGCAATCCGGGCTTTTTCAGACTTTTTATTGGTCTCTGCTTCAACAATGGAGGCAAGTATGGAAACCTGAACCGGAGTAAGTCCTGCCGCCTGAGCTTTTGCTTTTCTTTCATCCGTCCAGAATACATTATGTTCGTATTGCATTCGCTCAACAAAGTCTTCAGCACTGATATTCCAGAAAATTTCATAGGTATTGGGTAAAAACAAAGTCATTACCGTAGTGGTATCCAGGCCAAATTTGCTGACAAATGCAGGGGTATTAAGTAAAGAATCAAGCTCTTCTTTGGAGAATTCAAAACGGTGCGAGATTCTCTCAATGAAATCTTTTTTCAGTCTGATACTGTTAAATGTCAGTTTTACAGGTGTTTGTTGTCCATTTTTTAAACGCTTAAGCAATGTTAGGTTAGTGTCATTATTTTCAATCAGATACCTTCCCGCCTTAACATTGTCCTGATAGCCTGAAAGTTTAGCCAAAAAGGCGAAAGATAATTTGTCCTCTATCAGTTTGTTCTTTTCCAGTGAGTCGAGTACGGTCTGAAAAGTAGCACCGGTAGGTATCAATAAATACCTGTCCGGATTTTCCCCGGCATTATTTTTTTGAGTATTAAAATTCGGCGTAAAAAATATCTGATATCCGTAATAGGAAAAAGACACAAAAAGAAGAATGAGTACAACAATAAATACTCGTAATTTTTTATTCTTATTATTCATAATCTCCAAAATTAATCAATTGTCTTAGTATTTTTAAATCTTTGTAATGAAGTGAGTAAAAAAAGATTTTATTGTTATAATTTATAATAATGGAAGGAAAGGGAAATTAGTATGAAAGCAATGTTATTAAAAATACATCCGGAAAACCCACAAATGAATAAAATTACTCAGGTAGTGGATGTATTATCTAAGGGAGGAGTAATCATTTACCCAACGGATACTGTTTATGGTATCGGTTGCGATATTCACAACATCAGGGCTGTAGAAAGAGTTTGCAGAATAAAAAACATCAATCCTCAGAAAATTAATATGTCTTTTATCTGCTATGACCTCAGTCATATTTCCGAGTACACTAAAAATCCCCCTACTCATATTTTTAAAGTAATGAAGAAGGCATTGCCTGGGCCTTTTACTTTTATTTTGCCGGCAAGTAATAAAGTCCCCAAAATTTTAAATGCTAAGAAAAATACGGTTGGTATCAGAGTGCCGGATCATTCTATCCCACGGCTATTGGTAAAAGAATTGGGAAATCCCATTCTTACCACGTCTATTAAAGACGAAGATGATGTATTGGAATACTCCACAGATCCTGAACTGATCTATGAAAAATACAAAGGCCTGGTAGACATTGTTATAGATGGAGGCCCAGGAAACAACATTGCATCCACAGTACTGGACTGCACCACCAATGAGATTGAAGTAATAAGGGAAGGAGCAGGGGATATTGAAGAATTTCTATAAAAAATCTCAAATTCCAAAAAGAAATGCTAATCGCGGAACTAAAGTTATAGAGTTTTTACATAGTAAAAACTCTATAAGTACCCTAAATTATTGCATTTAAATTCAATAATTCACCCCTTTGGAATTTGGCACTTGGGATTTAAATATTAAAACTTCTCAGTTTTAATATTGTATATGTATACCTTATCACTTACAACTTATCACTTACAACTTTTTTAGGTTGTTTATGCTTCCACCTCTTATGGGACCAGAGCCAGTTTTCCGGGGCTTCGCGGATACTCTCTTCCAAAGTTTCGGCGTATTTTTTTATGAGACTAAACTCTTCTTCACCTTCATAAGGAGGTCGGGCAATTTCTTTAAAATAGATCGTGTACTTACCTCTTCCGGTTCGTTTCATTCCTGCAAATATTACAGGGAAATTTCCTTTTTTTGCCATTTTGTCAGCGCCTACAAAAAATGGCGTATTTTGATTTAAAAAATTGGTCCAATATTGAATTTCGCCATGAGGAGGTGTTTGATCTGCTACCATGGCAATACCTCTTACGATATCTTTTCTCCTGACCATTTCCCTCAGGGTATCTTTCATAGCAATTGGTTTTGCCCCAAACTTACTACGCGTTTTATAAAATAATTCTTCCCATTTAGGATTATGCAAGGGCTTATAAATAGCGTCAATCGGGTAATTGTAGCGGATACTGCAGGCGAGCAGGAGCCATTCCCAGTTGCATAAATGGCCTGTAAGAACAAGAATGGTTCGGCCATTGTCAAGATAGGAAAGAGGAATTTCTTCCGACTCAAAACTAATTCTCTTTTCAAGATCTTCCTTTCGAATGGATATACACTTTATGCTTTCTGCAATAATATCAGAAAGATTGCGATAGAATTTTTGTATGATTTTTTCAATTTCAGCAGGACTTTTTTCCGGAAAAGCATTGTTAAGGTTGGACCGTACTACCCTGACTCTGTATTTAAGGAGGTAGAATAGAACGATCCTTACAAAGTCACAAATAAAATATAGGACCGGTAACGGAAGCCTGCTTATTAGTTTCAAAAAAAACATAGGGCAAAAATAGGCTTTATAATTTAAAGATTTTAACCTGAACCCGTTTTTAGCAATGAATAAATTCCTCCTTTTGAAAAAACATTCTAAACTCCTTAATTACGGAGAAAATCTATAATTATTGAACATTGGGTAGTATGCAGGAAAAAACGTTGCTGGTCGAATTACATCATTTACCGTCAGTACCTTATTTTGTTGAAGTTGTAAAAACAGACAGATTGTGTATTGAAGTATGGGAAAATTATCAGAAACAGACGTGTAGAAACAGGTGTTATATCCTGACAGCCAATAAAGTTCAGATGTTATCCGTTCCGGTAAAAAACACAGGAAGTAAAGTATTGGTAAGGGATATAAAAATAGATTATTCCCAGAAATGGTTGCCCGTACATTGGCGGGCAATTCAGTCTGCTTATGGAAAAGCTCCTTATTTTGAATACTTTAGCGGGTATTTTAAAGAAATATTGGATAAAAAACATTCATTTTTGTTTGATTTGAATATAGAGTTATTATCATTGTGTCTTAAACTACTCAGTATATCGCGGGAAGTCACATACACCAGCGGATATGGAGAAGTGAGTGGCAAGGCGGATACTACTGTTATAGATCAGAGGAATAATATTTTAAATTATGGTGAAAATAGTAACAACCTTAAGGAAGACAGCCACGTATCGTACTTCCAATTATTTGGCAGTAAATTTGTACCCAATTTAAGCATTGTCGACCTTCTGTTTAATGAAGGGCCGGAAGCAAAAAAAATATTACTTGATTCAGTATCAAATTAAAACAACAAGTTTGAACAAATATCAGGAAGTGTTTGTTTTGCAAGCAATGCCGGGCAAAAAAATCTGACTTTTCATAGATTTATAAGACATTTTATAATAGTTTTACGTTATTTTATTAACCATTAGCTCCTTTATATAATTATGGAAGCAAAATTTTCAAATAGAGTAAAAGAAGTAATATCACTTAGCAGAGAAGAAGCGCTGCGATTAGGACATGATTATATTGGAGCGGAGCATCTTTTACTGGGGATGATCAGGGAAGGGGAAGGAGTAGCTATAGGATTACTTAAGAAATTAGGTATTTCTCTGGATGAACTGAGAGTATCTATCGAACAGGCGACCAAAGGTACTGCTTCTGGCAACGTGAAAAACCTTGCCAATATACCTTTGACCAGACAGTCAGAGAAAGTATTGAAAATTACTTATTTGGAAGCCAAAATCTTCAAAAGTGAACTTATAGGCACTGAACATCTCTTACTTTCCATTTTAAGAGATGAAGACAATATAGCTACTCAGGTATTGGAGAAGTTTGAGGTAAATTATGAGGTGATCAAGGAATTACTTGAGTACCACACTAACAACCCGATGGCTACCGGCGATACTGATGATGGAGATGAAGACAGTTCCAGAATATTCGGAAGCAGCTCCGGTTCAACAGGCAAAGAGTCTGGCTCTAAAGGAAGTCCTGAAAAATCAAGAACTCCTGTACTTGATAATTTCGGACGAGACCTTACTAAACTAGCCGATGACAATAAGCTTGATCCTATAGTAGGACGTGAAAAAGAAATTGAAAGGGTTGCTCAGGTTTTGAGTAGAAGGAAGAAGAACAACCCTATATTAATAGGTGAGCCTGGAGTTGGTAAAACTGCCATTGCAGAAGGGCTTGCATTAAGAATTGTTCAGAAAAAAGTATCCAGAGTACTTTTCGGAAAAAGAGTAGTAACTCTTGACCTGGCATCTCTGGTGGCTGGTACCAAATACCGTGGACAGTTTGAGGAGAGGATGAAAGCCGTGATGAATGAGCTGGAAAAATCTCCTGAAGTGATACTGTTCATAGATGAGATTCACACTATCGTTGGAGCAGGAGGGGCTTCAGGCTCACTTGATGCCTCTAACATGTTCAAGCCTGCTTTAGCCAGGGGAGACATCCAATGTATAGGTGCCACTACTTTGGATGAGTACAGACAGTACATCGAAAAAGATGGTGCATTAGCAAGAAGGTTTCAGATAGTAATGGTTGATGCCACCTCTCCTGAAGAGACAATAGAAATATTGAATAACATTAAGGAGAAATACGAAGAGCACCACCATGTAAACTATTCTCCGGAAGCAATAGAGGCTTGCGTAAAACTTTCTGACAGATACATCAGCGACCGATTCCTTCCGGATAAAGCAATAGATGTGTTGGATGAAGCCGGTGCCAGAGTACACATTAACAATATTCACGTTCCTGCAGATATCGTGAAACTCGAAGAGCAGATCGAGAATATTAAGAAAGAGAAGAACAAAGTAGTGAAGAGCCAGAAATACGAAGAGGCTGCACAACTTAGAGATAAAGAGAAAAAGCTTCTTGAGCAATTGGATAACGCTAAAATGAGATGGGAAGAAGAGACAAGAAAGAAGCGTTACAATGTAAAAGAAGAAAACGTTGCTGAAGTAATCGCTATGATGACTGGTATACCGGTAAGCAGAGTGGCTCAGACAGAAGGTGCCAAACTTCTGAATATGGCTCAGGAGCTGAAAGGTAAAGTCATCGGGCAAGATGAAGCAATCACCAAGCTTGTAAAAGCTATTCAGAGAACAAGAGTAGGTTTGAAAGATCCTAAGAAACCAATTGGTTCTTTCATATTCCTTGGCCCTACAGGAGTTGGTAAAACAGAACTTGCTAAAGTTTTGGCAACTTACCTGTTCGACAAAGAAGATGCTCTGGTGAGAATAGATATGAGTGAATACATGGAGAAATTCTCCGTATCAAGATTGGTAGGAGCGCCTCCAGGCTATGTGGGATACGAAGAAGGTGGACAGCTTACTGAAAAGATCAGAAGAAAACCATATAGTGTTGTTCTTTTGGATGAGATCGAAAAGGCACACCCTGATGTATTCAACCTGTTGCTACAAGTTTTGGACGATGGTATTCTGACAGACGGTTTAGGAAGACGGGTAGACTTCAGAAACACAATCATCATCATGACTTCTAATATCGGAGCGAGAGATCTTAAAGACTTTGGGGCAGGTATCGGTTTTGCGACCAAAGCCAGAACAGAGAATCTTGACGAGCTGATGAAAGGGACTATTCAGAATGCATTGAGAAAAGCATTCTCTCCGGAGTTCCTGAACAGATTAGATGATGTGATTGTCTTTAATTCACTTGAAAGACATGATATTCACAGAATCATTGATATCACTCTGAAGCATGTATTCTCCAGAATTGAAACTCTGGGTTACTCAGTAGAGTTAACCGAAAAAGCTAAAGACTTCTTAGCTGAAAAAGGGTATGATCCACAATATGGAGCAAGGCCATTGAAC
>DATCKK010000297.1:0-5253 GCA_036562325.1 Cytophagaceae bacterium
GATCTCTTGCATACATTTCCAACTTCTCAAACGACTCCCAATACTGAACCATAATGCTTGTTCTGCCCATCCATTGCTCGCCACCCAAATACCCGGAATCGGGCTTTTCCGATAATTCTTGTAACATTTTAGGCATAGCCATTGCTACGGGCCACCACTTATGAATCTTCCAAAATTTATTAATTCTCATACCTACCAAAAACACCACCAGCGGTTTATCATTAGGACAGGTCATTCTCTGTTTTATTATTTTATCCATTGCACTTTAAATATTAATCCAAATTCTTCACATTCAATAAATTCTTTAGCAGCAATTGGCTTATCTATTTCTTTTACTGATTTTCAACACTAATCAATCGATTTACCGTATAATGTTAAAATCAAAACTACAACACCCCCTCAACTATATAAGAAGATAATTTCTAAATATTTTACCGGCATTCAATATGAATAATATACGAATCTACTTATTAATCCTTTCCATAGGTTTCTTTGCCTGTTCACGCAAAGGTACTATGAATATTCAAATGTTGCATCCCTCTCCTGTGACTATAGGCCAACATATTAAAACTGTGGCATTAGTTAACAGAGCTATGACCGAAAAAAACAAGAAAAACCAGATAGAAGCTATAGTAACCCTGGAAGGTATAAACCAGGACAAACAGGGAATTCAAAAATCACTGGAAGGCTTAAACAGCATCTTAATTCAATCACCGAGGTTAAAGGGAGAACTGACTACGATACAAATGACCGGATCGCCTGACGGAAAAACCTTTCTACCAGCATTAAGTTGGGATTCCATCAACTACATATGCAAAGAATATAATGCAGATGCCGTAGTTGCCATAGAAAGTTTTGATACCGACTGTATCATAACTCACCAGATAGGGCAAATAAGTGTTAATAATCAATTTGGCGTTCCTATCCCAACTCCAAGAATTTATGCCACTCAAAAAGTGATTGTCAATATTGGTTTCAGAATCTATGACCCTTCCAATCAAAGCCTGGTAGATCAACATACTTTTACCTTTGAAAGATTATGGAACGCTAATGCCGGGACCATTGCTGAAGCTCTTGCAAGTCTTGCCAACCGGCAAATGGCTATTAATCAAACCTGCTTTGAAGCAGGTATTGCTTATGGAAGACGTATTTCTCCCATGTGGGTATATGAACGGCGGATGTATTATAAAAGAGCATACAATGAGGACATGAGAATAGCCGGAAGAGAAGCTTTAGTAGGAGACTGGAAAAATGCCGTGGAACGGTGGAAGAGAGTTATTGATCTGCCCGGAAGAAGGAAACTTCATGGCAAAGCCGCCTTTAATCTTGCCCTGGCATGCGAAGTAGCCGGTGACCTTCAGGGAGCACAGGAGTGGATAAAAAAAGCCTACGGACAATATAACAACAAGAAAGCAAGGTATTATATGTACGACATACAAAGGAGAATCAGGGATTTTCAGATGCTTGACCAGCAGATGAACAACAACCAGAACTCAGAAGATTAACCACTACCTAAAACCAACATTCTGATACGATCACAAAACCTTGAAGCAATTCCTATGAGCTGCTGCTTCAAGGTTTTTACTTTCTTACCCCCAGATAATCGGAAAGTTCACAAATATATGTATATTTGATATGGCTTTATTTCAGCCAAATAACCAGAAGAAACATTAACTAAGCATGAAAAATTTCTCAGGTCACTCAAAATACCTTTGGGGTATTTTACTATTCCTATTTCCAGGAATCACTACCTTTGCCCAGTCCACATTATACCAGTCTCCCTGTTCAGAATTAATTTGGCAGGATGAGTTTGATGGCACCGAATTAGATTCTGATAAATGGTCACCTCAAATTGGAGATGGCTGTCCTTCCTTATGCGGCTGGGGAAATGACGAGGCGCAATACTACACAGACCGTCCGGAAAATATCAAAGTAGAAAATGGGAAGCTCATCATTACCTCCCTTAAAGAAGAATACGAAGGCAAATCTTACACTTCAGCCCGACTTCGAACTATTCATAAAGGTGATTTTACTTTTGGAAGAATTGAAGCAAGAATAAAACTTCCTGAAGGAGTAGGCTCCTGGGCAGCATTCTGGCTATTACCAACGGATGATGTCTATGGCACCTGGGCTGCCAGTGGAGAAATAGACATTATGGAATACCAGGGTAAAAACCCGGGGGAAGTTTCCGGTACTATACATTATGGAGGAGCATGGCCTGACAATAAATACAAAGGCGCTGTACATCATTTACCTACCGGGCAATATTACCATAGCGACTTTCATGTATACGCCATTGAGTGGGACTCCACGGAAATCCGATGGTACATGGATGACAAACATTATGCTACTCGTACAAAAGAAGAAATAGCTCCATTACACTGGCCTTTTGACCAACGATTTCATATTATTTTAAATAATGCTATTGGAGGGCACTTAGGAGGAACTATTAATGATTCTCATTTCCCAATGACTATGGAAGTAGATTATGTAAGGGTATATTCATCGCCACTTAACCGAAGCATAATAGGGGAAAAGAAAGCATTGAAAAACTCCATAGTAAGCTATTACATTCCTTCAGATATATCAGATGTATCATATACATGGACAGTTCCTTCGGGTACAGCAATTATATCGGGACAAGGAACAGATAGTATTACAGTACAATGGGGAGATACCGATGGAGATATCACCCTTGAACTTGAGCGTAATTGCGATATATTCACGCTGTCTCTTCCTGTAAAATTATATGCAGATGATTGCCATTTAATTTTCAATGATTATGACAATCAGATTAACATTGATTACAAATCATCTTCAGGTTCATTCCAGTCCGGATATACTAATCCATTCCCTACAGCCGGAAACAGTTCTGCCAAAATCGCCCGATATACCCGAAGGACCACTCCTAAGGATAGTATAATATTTGGCAACCTTATCCCTCAGGACTATGCCGAGTTTGAAACAGGTGAAAGAAGTTTTTACATGGATATTTATACTGTTGGGAAGCCAGGCACTATCATAGATCTTGAACTAAGAAATCAAGAACTATATACAATGGGAACAGGAACCAGAAGCACCTTCAGGGCATATACTTCGAAACAAAACGAGTGGGAAACACTAAAGTTTGAACTATTATCTGTCAACGATCCTGACATAAAAGTTGATCAATATGTTTTCTTTATTGATCCAGACTATATAAATAATGAAAACACTTCACAAAGAAGATACCACATTGATAATTTCCGACGCGGCAAAGTAGCCAGCGTTGATATCACAGGTAATGATTCTCCCGATTGTCAAAAGCAGAATGAAACATATTCCGTTACTCCTAATGCCGGATCTTCCTATTCATGGTCAGTTCCAAACGGAGCTACTATTGTTTCCGGACAAAACACCAGTTCAATAACCGTTGACTGGGGAACAACTTCCGGGTATATAACTTTAACAGAAACCAATAGTGATGGTTGTGAAGATATAGCTGCACAGCTTATGGTATCCCTTGTTGGTTGTCCTACTGCCGTTAAACACACTTCAGAATCATTAGGTATTAAGCTTTATCCCAATCCGTTTCATAACAAGTTAATACTCGAAAGCAAATTGAAAAACCTGGATATAAGAATTATCAACAACCTGGGAGAGAACGTCCTCAATGAATCTTTAAACGAAACATATAAAGAAATTGATTTAAGCACTTATCCTGATGGCATTTATTTTATTCAACTCAGATCAGGCGATATAGTAGTTTATGAAAAAATAATAAAAGGTAATTAACACTGTTGTAAAAGTCATTACCGAAGGTTGTCCGAAAAATCGAACAACCTTTTTCTTGTATCATTCCCGATACAAGAAAACAGCTCAATCTTAAAGACCTATAAGAAAGAAGGCCTTAGTATAGTAAGGCCTTCTTCTATATATCTTCTTTAACTACTAACCCTTACATCCAACTATCTTCTATCTTACTACTGTACTACTACATTAGCAATCATTCACACTCATAATAAAAATCAAATTTATCTATCTACATTACTATTAATATCATAAGTATTAGTATAACCCAACAATGTTACCCTTATCATCAAAACTTAAGTATAAAAGCTTTTAGTCTGACGGTTACTTCTGACTCCATTCAATATGGAAGCAACTCATTTTCCAGCGTATCAAGTTAAACAACTTTACACTTTGGTTCAACAACATACAGAATGATAGATTCCCTTCTACTGGAAAGCACAATTAATTAAACAGCTACAAGAAGAAATCTTTTGACTTTCAAATAAAACGATTTATAAAAAAACACTTTAGGTGTGACGAGAAATCTACTTATAAAAACTCTAAAGCGATCTACTTTAAGTAGCATTAATGCTGCTTAAAATGGGCTACAAAAAACAAGAGCAAGGACAGATTGTTCTCCTACCCTTGCTCTTGTTCAATAATTTTTGTAACCGACGTACCGAAGGTGGGACTTGAACCCACACAGATAAAATCTACACGCCCCTGAAACGTGCGCGTCTACCAATTCCGCCACTTCGGCGAATGTGAGCGGGAGACGAGGCTCGAACCCGCGACCTGCAGCTTGGAAGGCTGCCGCTCTACCAACTGAGCTACTCCCGCATAAAAGCCTTGCAAAAGTAAAAAAAGTTATTTAAAGTCAAGAGTGAAAACGAAAGTTTTTTTTACTTTTTTCTATCAAAAATTCTCATTTAAAAAACCTCCATTTGATTTTTTCTTTTTTGAAATTTGTTGGGGATTTAGTTTTTGTATTTTGAGATTTATTTTAAAAATAATTATCCACTATGAATTTTATTTTCGAAGCCACTGCCCGCATCCGGCAAAACTGCCTGGATGCTATTAAAGACCTGAGCATTGAACAATTGCATTGTATCCCCAAAGGATTCAACAATAACATCATCTGGCAACTTGGACATTTGCCTGTAACACAACAAATTTTGGTATATATTCGAACCAATCAACCGATAAGAATCCCGGAAGGACTCCTTCCCCTATTCCGAAAAGGCACCTCCCCAAAAGAATGGAACAAACCTGCTGACCTGAAAGAAATTTCGGAACTAATGAAAATAACAGCCGAAGCGGTAAAAACCGATTATGAAAAAGGGCTGTTCAAAAACTACGAAGAATACCAAACCTCCTCCGGATTGATACTTCGAAATGTAGAGGATGCCCTTTTATACAATTACGGACACGAGAATCTCCATTACGGCAACATTCTGGCCATGAAAAAGTTGCTATAAAACC
>DATCKK010000314.1:0-2392 GCA_036562325.1 Cytophagaceae bacterium
GACACCATCTACTTAAGGCCTGAAACAGCACAGGGAATATTTGTCAACTTCCTGAATGTACAAAAAACAGGAAGGATGAAAATTCCTTTTGGAATTGCCCAGATAGGAAAAGCCTTCAGAAACGAAATTGTTGCCCGCCAGTTCACTTTCAGAATGAGAGAGTTTGAACAAATGGAAATGCAGTTTTTCGTTCGCCCGGGCGAAGAGATGAAGTGGTATGAGCAGTGGAAAGAAACCCGTATGAAATGGCACAAAGCTTTAGGGTTCCCTGAAAGCAAGCTAAAATTCCATGACCACGAGAAACTGGCTCACTATGCCAATGCAGCAGTAGATATTGAATATCAGTTCCCATTCGGTTTTAAGGAAATTGAAGGTATCCACTCCAGAACCGACTTTGACCTTTCTAACCATGAGAAATACTCTAAGAAAAAACTTCAGTATTTCGATAATGAGATCAATAAAAACTATGTACCGTATGTGGTAGAGACTTCTGCCGGAGCTGACAGAGTATTCTTAGCCTTACTTTGCAATGCATATACGGAAGAAACAATCGGAGAAGGTCCTGATGCAAAAGAAAGGGTATATCTGAAATTCCATCCTGCCCTGGCTCCTGTAAAAGCCGCCATTCTTCCATTAGTTAAAAAAGACGGACTGGCAGAAAAAGCAAGAGAGATCTATAATGAGTTGAAGTTGGATATGAACGTTATCTATGAAGAAAAAGACACTATCGGAAAACGTTACACCAGACAAGACCTGATAGGTACTCCTTATTGCATTGCCGTAGATTACGACACTTTGAAAGACAATACGGTTACTATCCGTTACAGAGATACTATGGAGCAAGAAAGAGTAAAGATTGAAGACCTGAAAGTAAAGTTAAGAAGAGAAGTATCTTTCAAGCGGATATTCGAACAACTTTAATGCTTTTCCTTTAGGAATAAGGCTATACTAATCAATTATTTCCCATATTAGAACCCTTTCCTCAGACGAACAAACGTTTTTCGAAGAAAGGGTTCTTTCTTTTATTATTAATTATTATAAAACTTTCTTCCCAAAAGGTAGCCTTATAATGATCACCATTTGCCCTTGTTTGAACGAGGGATAACGAGAAGGACTACTGAATTCGCCAACTTCCCCGTGCATGTTTTTAAAGGCAGGCCAAATTGAAGTTTAGAGTTTCAATTTTTAGAATTTATATTTTTAATTATCAGGTATTTTTCAAATAAAAAATTAGATTTTTCCCTATATTTATAGTATACTGCGTAGCTGTGCTCCTCGTATTTATCATATTGACTGCTCCATTTTGGATTTCATTAATACTGGCTATAATTCATTATCATATCCAGAAGATCAAGTATTTGAGTTTTGTTTTTCTAAACCCGGCCTTAAGTTTTCGTTACAAAAGAATTCTGCAGAAGAAGTTCCCATATTATCAATCTTTACCAATAGAACTGAAAAGAGTCTTTGAAAACAGGTTGAATTATTTCCTACAGCATAAAGAATTCGAACCCAGGAATATGAAAAAAGTGACGGATGAAATGAAAGTTCTGGTAGGAGCTTGTGCCGTACAACTAACCTTTGGTTACAAACCTCTGAAGCTCGCTTCATTTCCTAAAATAATTCTTTACCCCTCACAATATTACTCCAAATACACCAAACGGACTCATAAAGGGGAGGTAAATATCAAAGGGGCAATTGTACTTTCCTGGGAAGATTTTCTTCACGGCTATAAAATTCCCGATGATGGAATTAACCTTGGAATTCATGAAATGGCTCATGCCATAAAACTGGAAGATGCCATTCAGGACGAAGAGTACGCTTTCATGGACCACGACTCTATTATCGAGTTCCATAAAATCAGCACAAAAGAATTTAACCGGATACGGAGAGGGGAAAAGTCATTTATAAGAAGTTATGCCGGTACAAATCGGGAAGAATTTTTTGCCGTATGTACGGAGCAGTTTTTTGAACAACCTTTCGAGTTTAAGGAGCAATTGCCCGAATTGTACGAGGCGTTGAAGAATCTTCTTAATCAGGACCCCACTAAGTATCTGAAAAACCCAGGCTCCGAAGCTTCTAACCTACAGGAGGAGAATTAAATCCTCTCCTTTTATCCTTAAAATTAACCTAATCATCTTTTTTGAAATTAGGGAAAGGAAGTTTGGATTTTACAAATCTTAACTCCCACAAATAGCGAAATTTCCTTAACTTTGCGGCTTATTATATTTTAAACAGCAAAAAATTCAGGGAACCCGAAAAGGTTCGAATAAGGTTTTAACCCGGTAAGCCGGGCAATTAACCATTTTTGACTTCGGCCTCCTGAAAAATTAAACGGATTTTAGAAATTTTATCAAAATATTTGACAGTGAAAGCTAAATATAAAGAGTATAAG
>DATCKK010000315.1:0-2102 GCA_036562325.1 Cytophagaceae bacterium
TACCGAAAGTGCTTATGAGTTCAAGGAAGAACGACTGAAAATACCAATTGGCAATTACATTCTGTCAGGACAGTTTGACTTATACAATGCAAAAGAAAAGAAAATCACAGACTACAAAACAGCTTCAGTTTGGAAAATTATATTTCAGGAGTTTGAGGATTGGAGAAAACAGACCTTGATTTATGCTTATATGTTGCGACAGATAGGATTTGATGTAAACAAGGCTGAAATAATAGCACTTCTCAAAGACCACAGCAAAAGAGATGCAGAAATCAAGCCCGGTTATCCCCCGTTACCAGTGCAAAAAATCACATTTGAATTCACAATACAGGATTTCATTGATATAGAAAAATGGATCAAACAACGATTTGCCGAGATAGCCGAGGCTGAAAAATTGCCAGATGATGAACTGCCTCTATGTACGCCAGAGGAGCGTTTTAACAGCGGCGACAAGTACGCAGTAATGAAGAAGGGCAGAAAAACAGCTTTAAGAGTGCTTGACAGTAAAGAAGAAGCCGAACAATGGATGAATGACAACGGTGGCGACTATATCGAGGAAAGACCAGGAGAGGACAAAAAATGCATGGACTATTGTGCAGTTTGTGAGTTTTGCAATTATTACAAAGAAAGGGTGAAGAAAAGTGAGTAGAGTAATCTGTATCGCCGGGGAATCCGGCAGTGGAAAAACAACATCAGCAAGGACGCTGAATCCTGAAACCACATTCTACATAGACGCTGACCGCAAAGGCTTATCATGGAAGGGGTGGAAAAAGCAATACAACGCAGAAAAGAAAAACTATATACAAACAAGCAACGTTGAAACCATCAGGAAAATATTCCAAAAAATTCACTCTGAACAAACGCATTTCAAAGTCATTGTGATTGATACACTCAATACAATCATGGTTGACGATGAAGTCAAGCGGATGAAGGAAAAGGGATACGACAAATGGATTGACCTTGCTCAATGTGTATGGGAACTGGTATCCGAAGCACATTTATTCCGGGATGATTTGACTATAGTTTTCATGGCTCACACACAGACAGAACGAGATGACAGCGGTTTTCAATTTACCCGCATAAAAACAAGTGGCAGAAAACTTGAAAAAATATGTCTTGAAAGTAAATTTACAACTGTTCTTATAGCAAAATGCGTTGATGGCAGATACGTTTTTGAAACTCAATCAAAAAATAGTACCGCAAAGTCACCTATGGGTTGTTTCGATGAATTTGAAATCGAAAACGACCTTTCAAATGTAATTCAAAGAATGGAGGAATACGAGAATGAAGAAATATGAAAACTATGACAAGGTTGAAGCTTATACAGGAGAAGTTGAAAGACTTGAACCGGGTGGGTACATATGTAAGATACTCAAGGTACAGGCAGAGGAAAGAGATTATGGAACACTTCTAAGAATTGCTTTCGACATAGCAGAAGGTGATTATAAGGACTTCTACAGAAAGAAATTTGAGAGCAAAAAACAAAGTGACCCGGAAGCAAAATGGCCTGGCATGTATTATCAAACAGTCAGAGAAGACAGCCTGCAATATTTTAAAGGCTTCATGACTTCAATCGAGGAAAGTAATCCCGGATATAAGTGGAACTGGGATGAAAAAACACTGGTTGGTAAACTGTTCGGCGGTGTCTTTGGCGAAGAAGAATACGAAGCATCAGACGGAAGTATAAAAACGTCAGTTAAATGTCGTTTTATCAGAAGCATTGATGCCATCAAAAAAGGTAATTTTAAGATACCGGAAGTAAAAACACTTCAATTAAAGCCGTTTGCAAACCAAAATATTGAATCATTATTGAACAGCTCGGATGACGATTTGCCATTCTAACACACCCCCGGCGGCTTCGGTCGCTGGGGAACATAAACGTGCTTATGCGAAGAATGGATAATTAATACATCAAATATATCCGTATGCCTTAAAGACGGTTTTATTTATAAAGTTCAAAAAATTTGAGGTGTAGTCATGGAGAAAGAAAAATTGGTAATACTCAAGAAGTTTGGCACGATTGCAGTAAACAAGGTGGTTAAAGGATATAAGGTCGGCAAAATGTGGTACGTGTATATTTTTGATGACTGGCATTATGTTCC
>DATCKK010000575.1:0-4164 GCA_036562325.1 Cytophagaceae bacterium
TTCTATAGCCTTTGGATGAACCGTTCTACCCTGATTAGATTGGAATGAATTAACCTTTTCTCTTAACTCAGTCAATTCCTTACTCTGCTTTACAATAGTTTCATTTAGAGTTATAAATTCCTTGCTTTGTTCTTCAATAGAATCATTCAAAGATTTAAATTCCTGATTGAAAACTTTCATTGCTTCGTAAGTCTTTAACCCATCCCCGAATTGATCCGTTAAGGTTAGTTCAATCTTATTTTTGAAATTGTCTAAAATATCTTTCATGGTTATTTAGTCGATTTAATTAGGGATATAAACTTTTTTTCATCAAACCACACATTGCCGTTATCTTCTCTAGTGCCAATAAAAGAAGTTTTAAGTACCAGGCCAATCTTTTTTGGACTTAGAATGTCTTTTAGTTTATTGAATTGATTTCTGAAGTCCATAACAGTTTCATAAACCTCCCATCTTTCCTGGGAATCAACATAAACTGAACATTCATTTTCAATCTGCTCTTTTATTCCTGGTTTAATGTGAAACTCCTTTTTAAAATCAATAAATTCTGCCACCTCAGATATTCTTAATTCTTTCCTCTTGCCCTCAATAAAGGAAACTACACTGTTTTGATTATCCGGACGTACCAACTCTAAAGCCTTTTCTTTGCTTACTTTTAACCCTGCTATTTCCGGCTTATCTGGAAGTCTGGAAAGTGTAATTTTATCGCAGAATGATTTTGGATCCTTTAATAATGAATTAAAATCATTGAGCGATTTGATTTCACCTAATCCTAATTTTCCGAATTCAAACAGGATATTGTTTAATTCTACCACATTTCTTTCAATCTCTGAAAGCTGTTTGTTTATTGCTTGTTCATCCTTAAACAGCAATAAGGGTTCTTTTTCTATTACTTCAGCCATTACTTATACTATTTATAATATTTGTGAATTGAATCTTAAATGAATCGAATGAGGTTGTTATAAAATACTTTCCCCCGGCTGCTTCAATCTTATTCTGAAACTTTTCCTGATCTGGTCTTTGCTTGTCTTTACCTTGCTTCAGCTCACAACAGATTAATAATCCATCAAAGCAAATTAGAATATCACTTACCCCTTTCTCAGCACCGGAAGTAATAAACTTTTTAAGCTTCTCTGAATATGTCCCCTGAGTGTTTATGCGGAATGCATAACCTCCTAACCGGGTGACATAAGAAATTATATCAGATGTTAGTTGATTAGTTGGAGACTTTTTAGTTTTGGTAGTAGGTATTGCATAGGCTGGAACATTGGGATATTTAGCCTGTAATGCCGAAATCTCTTCAGGTGACTTTCTCATTGTGCCACCTCCTCTATGCCTTGATTTTTATACTGGTCTAGGACCTCTTTAGTGAAGTAAAGTATTTTCCCCCCTGGCTTTCTTCCTTTGATTTTCTTACTGGAAGTTAATTTGTAAAAATAATTTAAACTAAGCCCTAAATATTCTGCTGCTTGTTTAGATCTTAAATCTTTCTGTTCTGATGTTTGATTTTTTATAGGCATATATCTGGATAATTAAAATTAACAAACCTTGCAAGGGAGTGATCCCTGTATTTGTTTCCGATATAATGCCTGGAGACGGGGGCAACTGATATAAAGATACGGAAATAATTAATAACGGCAAACAAAGACAATAAAATTATAGATAAAATTGTGATATTTTTTTATCAACAACAGTAAAGAATAACAGAAGTAAGCCCTGAAAATTCACATCGTACAGAACATTACTATTTAATTTTTATTTATATATTGTCAGACAATTTTTAAAAACTTAAACAGCTATTATATGAAAAAACTATTCTTTATCCTTCTCATGATTCCGGTTGTAATACTAGCGCAAGATAAAAATACCCTTATAGGTGTTAAGGCTGGATTTGTTAGTTCTTCTATAGTTGAAGATATTCCTGGATTCGATAAAAAACCAAAACCTGGCTTTTTGGTTGGTGGATTCTTTGATTATAATCTTACGGATAATATCAGTTTATCTACAGGTTTAAACTATGTTACCAAAGGTGCAAGTTTTAGAGCTACCTCAATGATGTATACAGATAATAATGGTCAACCTATTGACTTTATAAATTACGATGTGTGGTTAAATTATTTGGAATTACCTGTAATGGTTAAAGCCAGCATTGGTAACAAAGTAAAGCCTTATTTAAGTACAGGACTTGCCCCGGCAATAAATGTATTAGCTAAGTATAAGTATTCTATTAACGAAAGAAAAGAAAAGATTAATTTGGATAGATCATTTGATATTGGTTATTTAATTAATGGGGGCATGCAGGTTGATTTAAATGGTAAAGCACTATTAATTGAAGTCAGATATAATCTAGGATTGGTTACTGCAGTGGAAAATGGTTTCCAAAATGTTAAAAGTTCTTACTTTTCAATTAATACAGGGATAGGGTTTTAAGGTATCCTTTTAAAATAATAAAGACCATTTTTCCAGTTCAGGAGAAATGGCCTTTTACCTTTATTCATTATATAGCTCCATAATTTCCCTCTCTTCTTCTTCTGTTAGAAACCTATCATAGATTACCGGAGCAATATTTTTGACTGCATCCCATAGATTATCCGGAAGCAATACGTTATAATGTTCCTCAATGCCTCTTTCAAAATTAACTACTTCTATTTTATTTCCCTTTACATAAAACCACTTCTGCCAGTCATCATTAGTGTAACCTTTGGTTTTATCGTAATAGAAAAATCTGAGCGCTTGAAAGAATTGATCTAAATCAAATTCTTTGGCACTGTAAAATTGAGCTTGTGTGTTCATATTTGTTGTTTTATATAGTCTACGTTTAACATTCGTTTTAACCGCACTAGGATAGTATTGTAAGCGTCCGGGGAATCAGAGAAAGGGTCAATAGCTTTTAACTCTTTAAATGCTTCTATACCCTCCAATAACACCACATTAAATAAGGATACTACAATCTCATTGTTTATATCCTGATTAATTTCTGATTCAATCCTGTCACCTGTTGATTGTGGTACCATTTGCCCGTCAACTTCTTTATAAAGCTTAAGTTCTTCTCCAAACGCCTGTGAGAATACTTTAAATATTGAAAATTCGGTATTGTTGGCGGCAATCCGGGAGAATCTTTCAAAGTCTTCCGGGGTTGATGAACCTATATATTCACCTCTTGATTCGTTATTAGCGAATTGATGGGATAGCTCTGAATGAATTGTATGGTACTTTAATAGCTGCTTATCCCTAGTTTCAATTATATTATCTTCCTCATCATAGTCCTCTGATTCACCTCCCCACTTTTTTATATTTTCAAGTCGATTGGTTACCGCAAAGTATTCCCAATTACTATTAAAGTCCCTTTGATATCTTTCAATTATCTTAATTGCTTTAATTACGTGGGAATAATAGGAGTGAAGGGAGTTATTTAAAACGATATACTCGTATGTTGCTTCTTGACATCTTTGTAGTGTTTTCCATTTATCAGGATCTATTTGATCTCCGGATAATTCTTTCATACTGTAATACATAGGAAAGGCTACCATTTCAAAACTATGGTTTAGGTTCATGTATCTATTGAAAAGGTCTGCCAGTCTAGTTTTATCTTCTATTGGCTCAAGTACTGTTACTATCATAATTTTTATCTTTTTTAAATGGGTTCGATACTTAGTAGGTATCGAATTAATTATTTAACTATTTGTTTTTCAGTATTAAAATGTATTATTCTGAATTTTGGTAAAGTTGTAAGTAAAGTTTTATCAATCATTTAGCTGTTTAAAAGCCTGTTCCCAGCCTGATATAATTAGCGAGTGATTAAACATTTGAAACATTTTCATTATTCGGGTAAGAAAATACGGGTAAGGCGTATTATATATACGCCTATACCTTTACCCGATTCGTTTTTACCTTCATTTACCCGTATTTTATCCGTATTACTGTAATCTTTACCCGTATTTACCCGATTCATTCCCATATTGATTTGATTCGGGTAATTACCCGTATTTTAAGTAGGATTAAAGCTGTATCGTGTTGCTTTACCTTGTCCAACTGGATCAAGTATTCCAGCCTGTACAGCTTGATTTATATGTTTCTTTGCTGTCTCTGGTGTTTTACCTATCTCTTGAGCGTACCTTTCTTTAAGATCACCTGATGATATGCTATCTTGGCCGTTTAGCTTAGCAC
>DATCKK010000323.1:0-11438 GCA_036562325.1 Cytophagaceae bacterium
TGTTTGGTAAATATGTTGCCATGCTCGTGTTTACATTTGTGCTGGTGTTAATGATTTATGTGACCGTAGGAGCAATGGCCTTTGCGGTGAACAATGTTGATTTTAGTCAGTTGGCCGGTTCATCGGTTGGTATTTTTCTGGAAACCGCCGCCTATGCATCTATGGGTTTGTTTATTTCCTCACTTACTTCTTATCAGATTGTAGCAGCCATAGCAACCTTTGCTCTGTTTGCAATTTTTTCAACGATAGGTACTGTGGGACAAGACATCGATTTCGTACGGAGAATAACCTATTTTCTGAATATGCCCTCCAAAATGCATAGCTTAACTAAAGGAGTATTGAATGTCAGAGATATAAGTTATCTCCTTATCCTGATAGGTACATTTCTGTCCTTTACCATTTTAACGATTAAATCATCTCAGGAGTCCATTTCCAGAATCAGAAAAATATCAAGATATGCAGTTGTGATACTGCTGGTATTTATTTTCGGATATATTAGTGACAAGCCATCCGTAAATGCCTATATGGATACTACCCGGAATAAACTCTTTACGATCACTCCCGCTACTCAGAAAGTATTGGCTGAAATGGATGACAGCGAACTGGAAATTACCGTATTCGGGAATATTTTCTTTAACAGGTTTGTTCTCTTTTCTCCAACCAGACAAAACGAACTAATCAGCAATGTTTGGGAGCCCTATATACGGTTTAAGCCAAATATTAAGATCGACTTTAAATATTATTACGCGCTGGATAGCACTTCGAGCATATATACCAGCAACGCCGGTAAAACACTTTCAGAAATCGCAGAGAAATATGCAAACAGTAATAAAATGGATATTAATCAGTTGATGACTCCTGATGAGGCCCGTAAGCTGGTTGATATAGATCGTGAAGAGTACCGGTGTTTTTTTCTGTTAAAATACAAGGGGAAAGAGACTGTTGTAAGAGTGTTTACTGATCTCCCTTTCTATCCCGGAGAAAATGAGATATCTGCAGCTTTGAATCGTTTGCTTTATGCCTCTCCGAAAATTCTATTCCTAACAGATGAAATTGAACGGAATCCGTTTTCAGAGAGAACCAGAGACTATAAGTTTATAGCTTCCAAGGTAAGTGAACGATATTCACTGGTTAACCAGGGTTTTGATGTGGATACCATTTCGTTGATTGATAAGGATATTCCAAATGATATTGCTGCTCTGGCAATTGTTGATCCAAGAAAACCTTTTTCTCCCGATGTGCTGAACAAGATAGATCGTTATGTTCAAAATGGAGGGAATCTGTATCTGGTTACGGAACCCGACCGGCGGGAAATTTGCAAGCCTGTTCTGGATCTGCTGGGGGTATCAGCTAAAGAGGGCAGGATATTACAATCAAATCCAAAGAATGCAGCAGACTATATAACGACTTATATCAGCCAGGCTGGTGTTAATTTATCTCCGATGTTTGAGAAAGAAATTAAAAAGGAGATCAGATATTCCGGCGACACATTGATGAGGGTAGCCATGAGTGGGGCGAGTGTTCTGGAATTTAATCAGGATAGTAGTGAGTTTGAAGTGACCCCTCTACTATCTACCGATCCGAAATTAAGTTGGAATCGTGTGACACCCATTGATCCGGATTCATTAAACGTGCGAATCAGCAAACAGTCCGGTGAGGAACAAGGCAGCTTTGCAACTGTTATTAAGATGGAAAGAAAGGTGGGGAATAGAGAACAGCGGATAATAGTCTCCTCTGATGCGGATTATCTTACCGAGCCCATGTTTAAAATCACCAGTCCGAAAACCTACAACTATTTATTCGGGTTTTATTCCTTTAGTTATTTTACCTATAATCAGTTTCCGGCCAATACCATCCGACCAGATAGTAAAGACAACAGCTTTAAAATTAAAGTGGCTGATATTGCCAAACAAAAGTTGGTGTTGTACTGGATTATACCTGCCATGATTGCGGTGATAGGAGCATTTATTATTATCCGGAGAAAACGTAAATAGAGGAAATATTCAGCTGAGGTTTTGATTTATTTAACGTAACCCGCATTACCGTAATGCGGCTTACGTTATTTTTTATGAATCTCATAGCTAACTACCCCTCTTCCAGGTTATAACATCTTTGAACTCCATTTAAATTGAGAATATGTGAATTGTTATACACGGTAAAAGCGCTGGGTCGTAATGTGGAGACAGCTAAGAGGAGTGGCTCAAACACTACATGTGTATGGCTATAAATGGAACCATGTAGTAACTGATAGGTACGCCTATTCATTCCAGAAAAATATTTTTTGAGTTTGAAAAAAGATTTTATATTGCTGTAGTAATTTATTTTAACCACTAAATCCTTAAAACCTATACAATTCACTTTTACACATTTCCAAACATCAAGACGACTTATAATTATTTGAAGGATCATCAGGATAGTGATTCAGAACATGACTGCAAGCAACCCGTAAACCGTTAGAACGATATTAAATTCCTACAGCAACCCCAGTCATAACGTCGCGAGGCAAATCCTCATTTGTGCGTTGGTTTATAATTAAAGTCTATTTATCGTTTTCCCTTTGAACAAATCCTGACTCTACAGGTGCGGTAGATTAGTGTGTTTTCTACAAAGTAGCCAATGACGATGCATTGTGCTTAGGCCATTTCTATGCCTGATTTGAATGGAATTTAAATCCAAACAAAACAGGTAGCTGTAAGCTATTGAAATTTCCGTTAGGTATGACCGATATAATTATAAATAGATTATTCAATCAAATATAAAAAATGTCACACTGGTATTGCACGGGTCACTTAGTATTACTGTGCTTATGCCTTGGTTTGAACAAGGCTGATGCGCAAGATAGTCTTGCCGTATTGCCCCAGCGGTACCTAAATGTTATTAACGATAAGATTCAGGAGGTGGATAACAGTATGGAAAAGAGTTCTCAGCGTCTGCTTACTAAGATGCAACGCCAGGAGGAAAAATTGTTCCGAAAAATTGCTAGAAAGGATAGCGCGCTAGCGACCCGTTTATTAAATGACTCGCGCGAAAAATATGTGCGATTAAAATCGGCACTGGCATCATCAACAAAAAAGAAGTTGCCTTATATTCCCTATCTCGATTCGTTAAAGACGTCTTTGCAATTTGTTGAACAAGGATATGCCGGTGGGTTGAGTAAATTAATAAATGAAGCCGAACTAAAGCAAAGCCTCAAAATCATTGGCGAGTTTGAATCACGATTGATAAAAACGGAGCAAATAAAAACATTTATCAAGGAAAGGAAAAAGTTGTTGAAAGAAAAGCTTGGGGATTTGCCGATGGTTAAAGAATTGCAGCATATCAATAAACAGATATACTATTATCATGCACAACTTACTGCCTATAAAGAAATCCTGAAAGACCAACACAGAATTGAACAGGAAGCGATGAGGTTGCTACGACAGCTTCCGGTTTATCAGCAGTTTGTGCGGGACAATTCTCGTTTAGCATCGCTGTTTAGACTCCCCTCAATTAATGGCGGAAGTGGCGGGATAGATCCTGCAACTTTATCCGAAGATTTGCGCGGCTTGCAAACACGGGATATGATACAAGAACAACTAGGCAGGATGATTGCTTCGGGCGGACCAAATGGTGCTGAAATATTAGAACAGCGTATACAATCGGTTCAATCCCGAATGCAGGGATTAAAAAATAAAATCAATGAAGTAGGTGGAGGAGTCAGCGAATCAGATACTCCGGACTTTAAACCAAATCAGGAGAAAACGAAATCATTCTTTAAAAGACTAGACTTCGGGATAAATGTACAAAGCAATAGATCCAACAGCTATTTTCCTACAACCAGTGATATAGGTTTTTCGCTGGGATATAAGCTGTCAGAGACAAGTGCGTTAGGAATTGGTACTTCATATCGAATAGGTTGGGGACGCGATATCCGTCATATCCAGATCACCCATGAAAGGGTTGGACTTAGAACGTTTATGGACGTAAAAGTAACAGGTAGTTTTTATTTTACTGGTGGGTATGAACAAAATTTCCGATCTGCATTTAACAATATAGGAGCATTAGAGGACAAAAGCAAATGGGAACAGAGTGGACTAATTGGTATTAATAAAAAATACAAGTTGAGTAAGAAGTCAAATGGCAGTATGCAACTGTTGTATGATTTGTTTTGGAAGGAGCATGCTGTAGGTAAGGCGTTGGTGTTTCGAGTGGGGTATATTTTTAACTAGATCATAAAATTTAATATAAAGCACCCAAATATGCATTCCCTTTTTACATTTTTAAATAGAAATAGTAATAGTAACAATTTCAAATTAAGAACTTTTGTATTGATTATCTCCTCAAAAATTTACTTTGCGGCTTCCATAGTTGCGCAAGTAGGAACGATCAACTTGACACCATCACCGATAACTCCAAATGCCGCTAGCTTAGGCAAGTATGTCGAAATGCCTGTAGGTTATTACAGTGGAATTCCAAATATTAATATCCCGTTATTCAATCTTCCTACAAAGGAAGTGAATGTGCCGATTTCCCTGAGTTATCATGCGTCAGGTATTAAAGTGAAAGATATTCCGGGGTGGGTGGGTGCAGGCTGGTCAATTAATGCAGGAGGGATGATTACACGAATAACAAGAGGGTACCCTGATTTTCATTATCCGATAAACGAGACAGATGAAAGTATGGCTTCGATAAGGTCCAAAATGAAAGATGCAAAGAATCTAGGATTTGATGTAGCGTTCACTTCTGGAGAACAGCTAAATATACTTACGACAGCTCCAACAGTCACTTCGGAAATCGCAATTGAAACTGAATTTCTTAAGATTGACACCGAACTAGATATCTATTCATTCAACTTTTTAGGATACACAGGACGTTTTACGTTTGATAATGCCGGAAATATCATTTTATTACCTCTTTGTGACTTAAAGATAGAATTTAATGATCCCTATTTTAAAATAATTGATACAAAGGGAGTTGAATATTTTTTTGAGGATTTTGAAATATCTAATGATATGTCTCATCCACCACAGCTTCCTGTAATAATGAGCTGGTGTCTAAGTAAAATTGCAGTACCGCATAGAATGGATACTATTTATTTTAAATACAAAAGTTACACTAATAATGAATTATACGACAATCTTCCTGAAACTAGTTCAGGTTCAGTAAGAGTAAGGTTTATGGACGGATCTCAGAATACATCAGTAGACCTCGAAGTGGAAGGCTGGAAGGAGCACTGTTATCCAGGTTTTCATTTAGGCGCATCAAGTAGTTCGTATCCAAGTCCGTTAGGGAATGCCAAATTCCTAGATACAGTCATTTTTAATAACGACACCATTAGATTTTATAGTGTAAATAGTGCACAAGACTTGTATCAATGTACTTTAGATAGTATCACCGTAAAATCAGGGCCAGATTTAATTTCCGTTATTCGATTTTCATATGATTATTTCAATGCCGATGCATCCATTAGTGACTATAAAAAGAAATATCTCGACAGCCTTTTAGTCAATGATCAACGATACAAATTTGAATATTATGAAAGTCTATATGGAAAGAGTGTTCCCCATTTTTATCAAACAGGCGAAGATATTTGGGGCTTTTACAATGGTGAGGATTATTCTGACATCCCGCTTGTGTACAAGGCTTTCTATGAATTAGATGAATATTTTCCCAATCAAAGTACACGAGGTAATACAAGGAAAAACAGCGACTATAAATATGGTCAATTAGGAAGTCTGCGGACCATTGTCTACCCAACGGGGGGAAGAATTGAATATGAATATGAAGGTAATGATTATTCTCGTTTCGCATTTGCTGAAGGTGTTGACAGAATTGAGGATGACCCAGGAATGCAATTTATTCTTGATTCATTACACCATGCGACTGCCTTTGCCAATGAGGCTGAATACAATCCGTCCTCTCCCGAACCAGTTATAGATACTACGGAATTTATTGTTCATTACGATCAAGTAGCTTCCATTCAAGTCACTATGGGATTAAATCAGGAAGTAACCTTTAGCCAGTACGTTGACTCTGTGTATTCGGCATATAGCTTAATTTATGCACAGAATAGACTTTTGAAATACAACGAAGCAACAAAGTCGTTTGACGAAATTGCTGACTATGACATTTTCCCCGTAGACATTATAGGACTTCCCAGCAATGAATATGATTATTTGAATTTACGGGCCGATGGAATGTGTAATGATACATACTTTCTCAATTTGCCGGAAGGGAGGTACAGGATTATTAGCAAGGTGGATGGTTATAAAATAGAATCGCAAATAAATGTATTGCTAAGGTTTACCTATAAAAAAGATTCTCTTACTTACAATGCTGGAGGTCTACGTATCAAAAATATTAAGTTGTATAATCTTTCAGATAATAACTACGTGGAAAAAAATTACAAGTATAGGTGCGATAGTATTTCAAGTGGAGTGCTAGAATCCCCTTTTGCCAATATAATGGCTAGCCAGTATTGGGGACTCCTCCATAGTTTCCAAGATAACCCTAATAGTGCCGGATGGATTACAATTGAAAATTGTTTATTTTTTGACTTTTATGATAATCCGGTGATTCCACTAGGTAATTCTCAAGGTGGGGTAATAGGTTACTCCAAGGTTACTGAAACCAATAGTGATGGTGGTACGTCTGTATTTCATTTTACGAATGGGTATGATAATAACTATGAAAAGGCCGATGTTTTTTCAGAGCACAATTTCCCAAGTGAAACATTAACCAGAACTACTATAATTGAAGATAATTCGTGGAAAAGAGGCTTAATAATTCAATCTGACTTTTACAATGCTTCTGATGTACTTGTCAAGCAAGAGTTTTTTCAGTATAACTTTTTTAAAGATGAATCTTTAGCTTCCGTTTCTTTGTATATCGACTCCGATTTAAATGGCGCTTTAGCCAATACAAATAATCATATTATTTTAATAGGCAATCCTTTGCCGATTGATTTGGTGTATAAAGTGTTTCATCCATTTGCAAGCTTAAAAATAAAAGATTCTATTGTTTATTACCTATTATCTGAAGCGGTGAGCGAAACACGAACCTATGAATACGACATTAATCAATCAATTAATCCTATAAAAACAACGGATATAAATTCTTCCGGTAGTATTAGAGTGACTCATGTGAAATATCCAAAAGCGTATGTAATTGGTTCAAGTCCGTCACACTCTGTTGCCTTGGGGATTAAAAATCTTATTTCACGAAACATTGTCTCCGTTCCAATTGAAACCTATGAAGAAAGGAAAGGTGAAGGGGAGGATGAATGGAAAACGACATATGGTCAATTCGTTCGATATAAAACAGATGCTCCGTTTCCGGATACCGTATTTGCCCTCGAAGGCAGAGGTTTAGTAGACTATCAATCTATTGAAATCGGCCCCGATAATTTGGTTGTAAATAGTGCCTATAAACCGGTTTTAAATTTTCATCAATATAGCGGTTATGGGAATGTTGTAGAACAATCTAAGTTTAATGGCATTAAGGAAGTAATTCTTTGGGGATATCGGCATCGCTATCCCGTCGTACGAGTAATAGGATCGAATTATAGTACGGTTGTTGCACTTATAGATACGAATATCATAAACAATCCAGCCAGTGATTTGCAGATACTCAATGAACTTGATAAAATCCGCGCCCATTTTGCGAATAATTCCGAAGTTCAGGTGTTTACCTATACCTATGCGCCTTTAATTGGGATGACCGCTGAGGTTGATCCGAGAGGGCGCAAAACCACTTATACTTATGATTCACAAGGGAGACTGTCAATTATTTGGAACCATGAAGGAAATGTGGTTAAGAAAATTTGCTATAACTATCACGGACAGCCGGAAGACTGTACAGTCTATGGCAATGCATTAAAGAGTCAGAACTTTACCCGGAACAATTGTACAAATGACAGTACTGGGACAAGCGTGTCATTTTCTGTGCCTGCAAATACATTTTATGCATCTACTCAGGCTGCCGCCGATGCTATGGCACAGGCCAAAATGAATGCGGAAGGTCAGGCCTATGCCAATGCAAATGGTACCTGTTCGCTCTCGGTTTATAACAGTGTACATGTTTATGGATATTTTTATTCTCAGGTGTGCAATGGGGGAGAGGAAGCCATGCCTTACTACGTAAATGTGCCGGCAGGCAGCTTCACTTCCAATATTTCACAGTCAGATGCCAACAATAAGGCCTGGTTACATGCTCAGGGGTTAGCTGATGCAAATGGTCCGTGTGTGGAGATTGTCGATGTTTATTTGTATAACTCCTCATCAAGTGCAGGTAGTTCATATTATATTATTCTTACCAATACCGTCAACTCGCAACAGTATTATTTCTATTCAGCCTATGGTATGAATTACGTAGCAACTGTTCCCGCCGGAACTTACAATATAGAATTTACAACATCGGATTGGTGGCTCGGTCCCTTCTACTTTAGTGCGAGCTGCACTGCAGCGGAATGGGGGTATACGCCGACACTTTATTCGGTGGACATTTCCTCCTCCTGTGACCTCATATTTATTTATGAATAAATTATGTAATTCATCATATACCAACTATTAAGTTAAAAATACTGTTATGAAGTCTATACTTTTTCTGTTTTTATCTGTTTTATTTTCTACGAATTTGCTAGCCCAAGCACCTTCCTTTTACTCCCAACCGCTTAAAGATATAGATGGTAATGTTATCGATCTGAATACCTATACTGGTAAAAAAGTACTGGTTATTGTAGTTCCAGTTAATCCAGTGGATTCTATCCTGGTGCAGTTAGACTCTTTTGCCGTAAAACACGGAAATAGAATCAGCATCATTGGGGTGTTAGCGGAAGAGTTTGGCTATCAGATAGAAAACAAGACTGCAATCAAAGCGATGTATGCCGGTAAAAATCTGGTATTGACGGAAGGAATGCAAGTGCGGAAAGCTGCGGGGGAAGACCAGTCGGCACTATTGCAATGGTTAACAGACAAAACAAAAAATGGCCATTTTAACATGGATGCCTGGGGAGTCGGTCATAAATATTTCATTGGGGAGGAAGGGCGGCTCTTTGCCGTTATGCCGGCTAAGACCAAATTGTCTGAATCCATCATAGATCGAATTGTGAATTCGGGGTTACCACAATAAATAGCAAAACTACAATCGTTAGTTTTATGAAAATTATCAATGTATTCCAGCGGAAGCACCTTTTAATGGTGATATTCTTGCTGTTCTATCAATGGATGACAACTGCTGCACAGGACGTCGTCCCGGTTAAGCCTGCAGATTATGAGACCAATGCAGTGAAGAATTATGTCCGCATCTGGGATGTGCTTAAACCGGAGACTAACCCCAATAATATATCCACTTCAACTTCAGTTAAGGATGCGCGGATGACCACGCAATATCTCGATGGATTAGGCCGGGATCTGCAAACGGTTATTAAGGGCGGTTCTTTAGTTGGACCGGGAACTGCCTATGATCTGGTAGCACCAGTTGTTTATGATGAACTGGGAAGGGTAGTTAGAAGTTATCTACCGTATGTTTCATCTGAATCCAATGGGCTCTTCAAGTTTGATCCCTTCGACAACCAAGCCGCTTTTTATAGCGATGTGAACAATAGTCCCATAAAAGGCCAGGGAGAAACCTTCTACTATGGTAAAACCGAATATGAACCCTCCCCATTAAACCGGGTAGTCCGGACTTACGCTCCAGGAAACAATTGGGTGGGTGGTACAGGTAAAGGAATGGAAATGAAATACTGGACCAATACGGAAGACGACGAGGTGAAGATTTGGAAAGTAACTAATGGAAGCTTAGGCAGTTTTGGATCCTACGAAACTACGGACGAATATTTACCAGCAACACTATACAAAAATGTAACAGTTGACGAACACCAAAAACAAGTCATCGAATTTAAAGACAAAAATGGGCAGGTCGTTCTAAAGAAAGTGCAGTTGACTGCAACCGCTGACGATGGTGATGGCTCGAATTATACGGGTTGGTTGTGTACCTATTATATCTATGATGATTTTGGTCGCTTGAGAGCGGTTGTACAACCCGAAGGGGTGAAACTACTTGCCGCCAATAGTTGGGATATAGATGCCTTGAGTGGAGACATTTTGAATGAACAATGCTTTCGGTATGAGTACGATGAAAAAGGGCGAATGATCATGAAAAAAGTACCGGGTGCCGGGGAAGTATGGATGGTCTATGACGCCCGGGATAGACTAGTCATGGTGCAGGATGCGAACCTAAGGGCACAGGAAAAATGGCTCGTGACGATGTATGATAATTTAAATCGTCCGTTTAAGACTGGATTGTGGGAGGATGACGAAGACCTGGAATACCATATCGAAAATAGCGAAGAGGAAATAATCTATCCATTTGGATCCGCACCGGGAAGTGGTTGGGAGTTATTGACGGAAACTGGATATGATGGATACGGTAACATCCCTGGTGCAAGCGGACTAAATGGTTCGCTGGTAACAACTAATATCAACAGTACCTATTTTGTTACCAGTGCCTATAGTACTTCTCCACTTTATGCAGAAGAAATTAAGGTAGCCGCTTCAGTGAAAGGGTTGACCACCTGGACAAAAGTAAAGGTATTGGGCACCAGCAATGACTTTCTTTATACGGTTACCTTGTATGATGACAAGGGTAGAGTAATACAGGTTAAAAGTACGAACATCACTGGGGGGACCGACGTCAGTACTATGCAGTATGATTTCAGTGGAAAACTGCTTCGGAGTCATTTATCGCATCAAATGCTTAGTGGTGGTAGCCAGAATTATGCTGTAGCCAACAAGAACCATTATGACGACTTGGGGCGGCCGATTAAAATAGATAAAAAGCTCAACAGTGACGACTGGAAGACGATAGCTGAAATGGAATACGATGCGCTCGGACAACTTAAACACAAAAAGCTGGGTGCCAACCCCGATGACGAGGAAGAACCGTTGGAGAGTCTCACCTACGATTACAACATCCGCGGTTGGTTACTCGGCATGAACCGCAGCTACAGCAACTCCACCAGCAATGATGAGCATTATTTTGGCTTCGACCTGGGCTATGATAAAACCACCATTGCCAGCGTGGGCAGTTATACCGCAGCGCAATACAACGGTAATATCGGAGGAATGACCTGGAAGAGCAAGGGAGATAATACCTTACGGAAATATGACTTTAGCTATGATGCAGTGAACCGATTGATGAAGGCTGATTTTACGCAACTGGAAAGCAGCTGGACGAACAGCACGGTGAACTTCAGCATGAAGATGGGCGACGGCAGCGACCCCAATAGTGCTTACGATGCTAACGGCAATATTAAGCGCATGCAGCAGTGGGGTTTGAAACTCAACAGTAGCATACAAATTGACGACCTCAGTTACACCTACTATTCTAACAGCAACAAACTCAAAGCCGTTACCGATGCCGTCACTGCGGAAAATAAACTCGGTGACTTCTTCGATAAA
>DATCKK010000325.1:0-2799 GCA_036562325.1 Cytophagaceae bacterium
TCTCGGAGGTATTTCCTTATTGCGCGGATAATTAAAAGGGGTGTTGTAAATGCAGGAATACATATCCGTTAAGCAAATGGCTGAAAGATTAAACATAAGTATTGACACAGCATATACGTATTCACGAATGGAAGGTTTTCCAGTTATAAGAATAGGGCGTACTATCAGAATACCTGTTAACGCTTTAGAGAAATGGCTTGAGAAGTTTAGAAATTTTTAGTAAGCGGAAAAAATCATACACTTCTCCAGTATTCATCATATGCGCAGACATTCCAAATATGACTTAAACTTTGTTCTTTGAAAACTACATATCGAGCCTGCAAGTATCGCTGAATAGGCGAGGACCCGTGGCACCGGCGAGCCCGAAGAGCGGGAAAGCAGGAAGGAGAACATTTGATGGAAAGTGAGGTTAGAAGAGTGGCCAAGACGGTAGAACAGCGGGTAGAAGAATTAGAGAAAAAGATAGCCGATCTGGAAAAGCAAGTCCAAAATCGGCCAATACAAATAAAAACAGAGTTTAAGGTTGATGAGCAAATAATAAGTACTGTAGTTGATATAGTGAACTACATAAACAATGCTATTCTTCCTGTACTGAATTTTCTGGTTGAGCTGGTTCTAACCGAAAACCAATCCTCCGGGGAGGTTTTTCAGGCTCAGCCTTTGGAACCGCCATCAGTAAAAAATTAAGTTGACTAACATGCTGAATAAGTTCGGCTTCATTGCCATTAACAGTGCCATAAAAATGAATTAAACACGGATTTGAATACCCAATGTCAGTAATATTCATTAATATAGTTTGACCAAAAGCAGCTAGTTTGATAGCAACTTCATGTTCTTGGTCAAGGGATTTTTCGAATTCGATAATTGCTTCCCGAATTATTTCATATTGATAGTCAGCGAGAGAATAATTGCGTATCTCCGGAATTTCTGGCGGAACCCATTTTAAACGTTGAGCGGCTTCGGTAGTGTTTTGTATAGCTTTCATCAGTGCTCCAAAATTTAATGAATCCACAATATCACCCCCTTCAAGCAGATTATACCACTTGAGGGAGAATAGGACAAGAAAGGAGGACAAGCATAAGTTACGATGCCTGGAATTGAAGTAGAAAAGAGAACCCATTACTACAATGCATTTGTAAATGCAATGGACAAATGGTTGGACAATCCTGAGCAAGGCTTTAAGTCGGTTTTCAAAAAATTGATTTTATACGGGGTTAAATATATCAATTCTCTTGAAGAACCTCAATTTTACACAAGAAAAGATATAGAAAATAGGTTCAAGTTCGCAGATAATGTAATGCTCATGATGGCAAATTTGACACCAAGAGAGTTTATGAACCTGTTCCCGATAGCAAAAGAGTATGACGGGGAAAGATGGGGCGCAAAAGACTATTTCTTTACCATGAAATATATCAAAAAGCTGGCTCCTGATGAACCTATTGGAGATAAAATTCAAGACTTTCTCTGGAATTACACGAACCGTGAGATTGACGCTTTCCTTGTTAAATTGTTTTGCTTTGCCAGTAATTTGAGGCGATTTGATACAGGCAAAGGGATAATGGAAGAGTTCTGCGAACAGAACGGAATTCATACATACAGGCTGTTCAAGGACAGTTCCGGGAAAGAATATCTCATTGACAACCAGACAGGCAGGACAATGAGAGTAAGGAAAGCAAGACCAAGATATTTAAGAATTGTGAGGGGGTGTCATGATGAACGAACTAATTAAAGTCAACTGTGATGGAGACAAACAAACTATAAGTGCAAGGACACTGTGGGAGTTTTTAGACAAACCCTGGGGAGAATTCATGAAGTGGTTTAACCAATTCAAGGATTACGGATTCGTGGAAAATCATGACTACAGGGTTATCGAATATTTACTCGAAAACCCCAAAGGTGGCAGACCGGCTACAGACTACGAGATAACAGTTGAAATGGCAAAAGAACTTTGTATGTTGCAGAAAAGTGAAAAGGGCAAAATTGCAAGGCAATATTTTATTGAACTGGAAAAAGCATGGAACAGCCCTGAAATGGTCATGTCAAGGGCACTGAAGCTGGCGGAAAGAAAAATTATGTCACTGGAAGAAGAACGGCAGAAACTACTTCCTAAAGCGCAAAGTTACGACATCCTCATGGATGCATCAGGATGCCTCACAATGAATGAAGTGGCAAAGATTTTGGATATAAAGGGCGTGGGGCAAAACAACCTTTTTAAGTTGCTTTTGGTTGAAGGGATTATCTACAAGAAGGGTAACAGCTATCTACCATACCAGGAATATAAGTCCCACTTCATCGTAAAGCAAAATCCTGTCAAAAAAGGCGACGCAATTATTGAACGCAGTCAGTTGTTTATGACACCCAGGGGGCTTGATTGGTTAGCTCACAAATTAATTAGCCGTGGTTATGAGCTTAATTATGGCAAACAAAAAATTGAGAAAAGTAATAGCGAGTTTTTAACCATGAACAAAACAATACCCCAGTATTCATAATATGCACGACTTATTCAGTTATGACAAAAAAAAAAAAATAAAATTTTGTTACCGGAGGCATTCTACAATGCATGAATTAATCGTTGATAGCTTCGCTGGTGGTGGTGGAGCAAGTTTGGGAATAAAAATGGCGACAGGTAGAGACGTTGATATTGCTATCAACCACGACATAGCTGCCATTCTTATGCATAAAACTAATCATCCCAAAACAAAGCATTATTGTGAAAATATTTGGGACGTTGATCCAGTGAAAGCCACAGGTGGGAAACCTGTAGCATTAATGTGGGCTTCACCTGATTGTCGTCATTTC
>DATCKK010000326.1:0-1947 GCA_036562325.1 Cytophagaceae bacterium
AGGCAATAGCGAATACGGACCTGGACCTTTCTAAAAGGTTTGAAAAAGTTCCAGTGGAAATTTTTGATAATGCACAGGTGGCTTCCAAAGCAGTAGCCAGGGAGATTGCCGACCTGATTATTTCAAAGCAAAAAGAAAATAAAATTTGTGTATTAGGCTTGGCAACAGGTTCTACTCCTAAATACTTGTATGCTGAGTTAGTAAGACTACACAAAGAAGAAGGTTTAAGTTTTAAAAATGTTGTAACCTTCAATTTGGATGAATACTATCCAATGCAGCCAGACTCCCTTCATAGCTACGTAAGATTTATGAAGGAGCAATTGTTTAATCACATTGATATCCCTAAGGGCAATTGCCATATTCCTGACGGTACGCTTGCAAAAGATGAAATAGCGAAGTTCTGTGAAGAATATGAAAGTAAAATTGATGCTTTTGGAGGTATTGATTTACAAATTCTTGGAATAGGTGGAACCGGACATATAGGATTTAATGAGCCAGGTTCAAGAATTGAATCAAAAACAAGGTTAATCGCCTTGGACCACTCTACAAGAGCTGCTGCTTCCGGCGAATTTAATGGCCTTGTAAATACTCCTAAAAAAGCGATTACTCTGGGCGTACATCAAATAATGAAAGCCAAAAGAGTAATTCTGATGGCTTTTGGAGAAGGTAAATCGCATATTGTTCAAAAGGCGGTAGAAGGTTCTGTAACAGAACAAGTACCTGCATCTTATTTACAATATCATAACAACGCAACATTTGTAATTGACGAGCCTGCTTCTTCAAAATTAACCAGAGTTAATACTCCCTGGTTAGTAGAAACCTGCGAGTGGGACAAAAAACTGATAAAGAAAGCAGTTACCAGCCTTGCGCTGCAACTTAATAAGCCAATCCTTATGCTAACCGATAAGGATTATAATGATAATGGTATGAGCGACCTGCTTGCTGCTTACGGCCAGGCTTATGACATTAATATAGAAGTATTCAATCAGTTACAACATACTATTACAGGATGGCCGGGAGGTAAACCAAATGCTGATGATAGCAAGCGACCTGAAAGAGCTTTCCCTGCAAGTAAAAGAGTATTGATCTTCAGTCCACACCCTGATGATGATATCATCTCAATGGGAGGAACATTCATAAGGTTACATGAGCAGGGACACGATGTGCATGTAGCTTATCAGACTTCCGGAAACATTGCAGTTTCAGACGAAGAAGCTCTAAGGCTGATTGACTTCGCTACTGAGTTTAACGAGTTTTTCGGATTCTCCGCAGAAGAAGCTAAGTCTTTATTCAAGACAATCCAAAATGAAGTAAGAAATAAAAAACCAAGTGAGAAGGATAGCCACGAGCTTAGAATGGTCAAAGGAATGATCAGAAGAGCTGAGGCCAGAGCAACCTGCCGATTTGTTGGTTTGCCAGATGAAAATGCTCACTTTATGAATCTTCCATTCTATGAAACAGGCCTTGTTCAGAAAAAGCCAATCGGCGAGGAAGATATTCAGCTAACAGTTGATTTAATCGAAAAAATTAAACCACATCAAATATTTGCAGCCGGTGATTTAGCCGATCCACACGGAACACACAAAGTATGTCTGGATGCCATTTTTGCTGCATTGGACAGGTTGAAAGGAAAAGAGTGGATGAAGGACTGCTGGGTATGGTTGTACCGTGGAGCTTGGGCTGAATGGGAAATCCATGAAATTGAGATGGCAGTTCCTATGAGTCCTGATCAAGTGTTGCAGAAGAGATACGGTATATTTAAGCATCAGTCTCAAAAAGATGGTGTGGTATTCCAGGGATCAGATTCAAGAGAATTCTGGCAGAGAGCAGAGGAGAGAAATGCGGCGACAGCAGAGCTTTATAACAAACTAGGGCTTGCTCAATACGCAGCCATAGAGGCCTTTGTAAGGTATATTCCTTAATACCTCAAAGGGATTGAATTAGAAG
>DATCKK010000332.1:0-3564 GCA_036562325.1 Cytophagaceae bacterium
CAGGTCTGGTAGCCAATATAGCCAATTATTATTATTTGTTACTGGCATTGGATGAACAGTTACGAATTACGGAAGAAACGGTAGTCAATTGGAGAAAGTCGGTGGAAACAATGAAAGAGCTCAAAGAGGCGGGAGTCGTAACGGGAGCTGCCGTAGTACAAAGCGAAGCTAATCTTTACGCAGCGGAAGCCTCCATTCCTGATTTGAAACAAAGTATAAGAGAGACAGAGAATACCTTAAGCATATTGTTAGCCAGAAACCCGGGGCCAATAGAGCGAAGCACTTTGGAAGAACAGCGCCCGGTAAAACATCTTCAAACCGGTGTTCCTTCTCAGTTGCTAAGCAATCGTCCTGATGTGCAGTTGGCTGAGCAGGGCTTCCGTCAGGCATTCGAGCTGACCAATGTGGCACGTACCATGTTTTATCCTTCGTTTACCATTTCTGCTTCTGCCGGCCTTAGCAGTGCCAGTTTGAGTAACTTTTTTAGTGCCAATTCCATATTTGGGAGTCTGGTAAGTGGTATTTCTCAACCTATTTTCAATAAAGGAGCCAATGAGGCTCGACTGAAAGATGCCAAAGCACAACAGGAGGAGGCCTATCTAAATTTTAGGAAGAGCCTGTTGAATGCCGGAAATGAAGTTTCCAATGCAATGTATTCTTACGAAACAGCCATGAATAAAAAGAAGTCACGTACTAACCAGATTACATCTTTGGAGAAATCGGTTGAATATACGCAAGAGTTACTTGCTTATGGCGATGCTAATTACATGGAAGTGTTAACTGCCAAGCAAAATTTGTTAGTTACACAGATTAACAGTTGTAACGATTATCTCCAACAATTGCAATCTATTGTCGGAGTGTATAGGTCATTAGGTGGAGGTTGGCAATAGAGTTCTAAAATAGTAGTTTCTAAATATTTCTTATCCGCTGTTGTTTCTGTAAGTGAAGCTGTGAGTTGACTATAAATAGATGGAAATAAAAACTGTCGTTAAAAGTATTAAAATGGATTAATACCAATTATTATATCCTGTTAAAAGCTTTGCCTGTATAAGAATTTCCTGCCAGGCGAGTAGTATCATTGGAATTGTGTATTAATAAGTTGTAAAAAATAGCTTTGATTTTTTAATTCCATTGTACTATAATAGTATTTATTTTACAGCTAATGGAATCATCCTACATTGACAAACAGCAGGAGAACCAGAGTAAGGCCCACTCCAAAGAAGAAACGGGAAGTAGTAAAAAAGCAGTTACTACTTCCGCTATACAGCTTGCCGATAACCGGCCCGAAGCTAATACCGCCAAAAATCTCCATCAACTTGCCAACAGTTTTTCCAACCCACACATTTACCAATTAAAAGCCTTGCAGGAGAAGGCGGATAACAGCCCCAGGGTAAAACAGTTGAAAACACTTCAGGAAAAGGCCAATAATAGCCCTCAAGTGCAACATGCCCTGCAACTGCAAGCCAAAGCCGATCAGTTTGTTGCTAAAAACTCTGTTATTCAGAAGAAAGAGAACCAAACAGGGCTACCCGATCAGTTAAAATCAGGAGTAGAGAATCTTTCAGGGTTATCAATGGATGATGTAAAGGTACACTATAATTCATCCAGGCCGGCACAACTTCAGGCGCATGCTTATGCAGAAGGAACGGATATTCATATCGCCTCCGGACAGGAAAAGCATTTACCTCATGAAGCCTGGCACGTTGTACAGCAGAAACAGGGGAGAGTACAGCCAACAGTTCAGAAGAAAGGAGTTAATATCAATGATGATGCTGGCCTGGAACAAGAGGCAGATGCAATGGGGCAAAAGGCGTTGCAGGTTGGAAGTACAGGAGCTGGGGATGATAAACCTTCGGAAAATAATGGAGGGGATGATAATATAGTTTTTGCAGGGAAAGATAAAACTGTACAGAGGAAAGTAATACAGCTTCAGTGGAATGTAGATGAAGAATTAGGAAAAGCACAGAACAAAAAGAATGATGCTATTGGTAAAATTACCAGCAGTAAATACGAAGAGGCTTATGACTCTTATGTAAAAATCAGGGAGATAATGGTAGATATATATAGCAGACGTGCCAAGGGAACACCAGGTATATTTCGCCGACATACTGATCAAATTAATGAATATCTCATCGAAGTAATAAACAGTTTTTATAATACTCTCCAAACAAATCTGGCAGATTATGAAAATTATTACAGAGGTTTGCTTACTAAGTATAATACAGAATATAATCAGCTATACGATGAAATAGCTTCTAAGCTAAATTCCAAAGATAGTCCGGAGAATATTGAAGATCTTGCTAACAGGCTGAAAGGATTCATTACCCAACATCTTCAAGACTTCAAAAAAAAGAAAAAATCTGTGGATGATATCATTATGTTTAATAAGGAAAAGATAATACCCGATAAGCTTGTTTCCTATGATAACGGAAGGGGCGGGAATGAAGGAGTTCAATATTCTACTGTGCCTGATACTAAATTAAAACCAATTAATGTTGAACCTATACGGCGATTAGGCCAAAAGAATCTGGAGTTATATAATCAGTCAAGAAGTCATCATGAAGAAGTAGATAAATCAAATAAAGACCCTGAGAATGATGCTTTACGTGAAGGAACAGTATTGTTGTTACTGGCTGGATCCAACGAGCGGAAAGAGCAAATTGCCAATTTAATGGCTAATGATGTGGCTAAGCAAATCGCTATTTTTACACAAATAAATAAGCACCACAGATCGGATGATATTGCTGATGCAACTGCATTACTTCAAACCATTGGACTTGATAATCTGAATGAAGCATTACGTTTAATTGACGTAGTCGCTTCCAAAGGAAGTATACGGGAGATAAAACTTTTCTTTGATAGTACGCGTGCTGTTACTGGTAATCCTGATATTTCGGAGTTATGTGATTTCCTGACTGATTTAGAATATAGCTCTCTCACAAATCTTTCATCTTTTGTAAAAGAAGCCGGTAAGTTGGCCACACTGGAGGGCATGAAACCTGTTTGGGCTGTAGTAAATACAAAAAACAATCTTACTTCGGTTCTTACCATATTTAATGAAGGAATTATTCCTGATCCTTTAAAAGAAAGCGCTATGGAAATTGCTTTGGCGTTTGCCAATAAAACCGGAACAGGCAATGCAGAGGATTGGAGTAAACTATTACAGGTTAAAGATTGGGAATTAGAACATTTGATAGCATTGGCTTTGGCATTTGAAGCTAACCCTAATAACCTTACAGCAAAACAGTGGGCAGAGACGGCAGAAAAACATCCTGAACTAAAATCTAAGCCGGAAGAAGTGGGGGCTACCTGCTACCTGAATAAATATGCCAATGACGAATGGTATGATAATATAAACTATTCCAAACTTTCTTCCACGGATCGATCCAAAAAGAAATATACCCAACTGTTGTATGCACTTTTGGGGGATAAAGATTTAACCGGACTGGGTACGATTGATTTTAATAATATACAGGGAGACTTTCTTTCTATGTTGGTATTTTTCCACCGGCACATTGCCACCTTTAATAGCCAACAGGGACAAGGATTTGACCGGGAAGGAGA
>DATCKK010000337.1:0-6586 GCA_036562325.1 Cytophagaceae bacterium
GACACCAACCACGGAGTTAAAGAGCCAGTGGGTGTTGCTAGCGGACACCAACCAGGGAGGAGGTTGGAACCTTTTCATAGAACTAAAAAGGTTATTAAGCCAATTAAAATAATCAAATTTACATAGCCAACTTTAATCAGGGAATTAATTCGCCTTACAATGCCTCTCAACTCACTATTCTGTCCATCATAATTTAGTCTTGAAAACTCTCTGATCTCTGGATATTCCTTATACTTTCTAGTCAATAATAACATAAAAAAAAACACTACAAATGAGTCGTACCTACCTAGGTTATCCCTTATAAAAATGAATTTAAGGTGCAGCCAAGCTTTGTAAATCAATAATAGAACTGTTATTAAAATTACTAAAACAAAAACTTTTTCCATATAAAATGTTATTACAATTGATCTAACACTTGAGGATTAGGCTCTTTAGGAACAACAGATGTATTATCAATAGGATTTGAGTTTTGAGGTCGTAATGGAGGCTTAGTCTCACCATTATAATATAGACCTAAATTTAACTGAAAGAATCCTACAGAAACATTTCGTTCTAAGATAACAACTGGATCTTGTTGAATACCATTTTTGTCAACTGTATAATTTAAGTTAGCAACTCCTACACTAAATGATGCTTCTGGTTTAGGATTGCCATTCTCAAGATTAAAATTTACTTGTGATCCTGCTTTAAAGAAGTTCCATTGCCCTCCCGTTTTTAATGAAATAGCTGGGTCAATTCCACTACCTGGAGTTTTAAGTTCTACTGAGTTAGGCACATTTTCATTATCATTCATTTGATAATTAAACTCTAAAACTCTTGCAGAAACCCCCATCTCAAATCCACTTCCAAAACCTAATACATTCTTTTTATCAGTAATAGTTTTACCTAAATCAACCGAACCACTGATTAAAAATGTTGGATTAGCCTCTGTGCTTTCAACTTCTTTATTTTCTGGAGTAACTTGCTTTTTAACCTGCCTTTGAATATAGGTAGAGGTCATAGTTCTAGTTGGATCCAGTTTTAAAGTTTTAACAGAATTTGAACCAACTGCTAACCCTCCTTCCAAACCATCTATATCAATCATAGCTATTGGACAGTTACTAGCATATTGAAAAGGAGTAAGCATTGGATAACTTGAAGTCAACGGATCAACACTTAGGAATTTTGCAATCCTCGGATCATAGATCCTAAAGCCATAGTCATACGTCTGTCCCCCACTATTCCATTCAGTGTCGAACTCTTTCCCGTTGAAGCCATATCGATAATCCCACTACCTTCTTCCTGGTTTCTTTTTATAATAAGGATTCTTTTTGTATCTACCACCATAGCCTTTACCTTGATCGTCTTTAGAAAGTATGTTATCAAGTCGAAGGGCAATAAATAATTCATGCGTACCTTTATTATAAGGCTTCAACGGATTTAAAACAATATCGTAGGAATACCCCAGGCTGAATTTATCATAAGTTATACCTGCCAGGGCTACTACAGCATCGCTGGTTCTGTAAGACACACCCGCCCAAACCATTTCAGCAATTGTCAGCTTCGCATTAATATCTACCTGTATTGGAGAAGGTTTTACATACTTCACTAAAACAGAAGGTTCCAAAGCAAGGTAATCACTAAACACAAAATTATAACCTGCCGTCAAAAAATAAGTCCTTTCTATACTCGCATCATAAATATTATTTATATCAAGCATGTTTACCTTAGTCTGGAATAAATGCTGTGCAGAAATACCAGCATAAAACTCCTTATTGTATAAGTAAAGGCCTGCCGCTGCATCGGGAGTCAGTTTGCTTTTCGCGGCCAGCCCTATAACCGGATCATCCGGACGATCAAACTTTAATTTATCTACATCAAATGCGTACTGAAAAAATTTGGCGGCAAGCCCAAACGACAACCATGTATCACTACCCTTATCCACTTGTAAATGCTTGGCGGCTGAAAAGTTCAATCCACTCCTTCGGGTAGGGCCTGAGGCATCATTAAATAATATCAGTCCTATACCAATCGTTTGTCCCACATAAGCATGCGAAGACAAAGTCTGAGTAACCGGAGCATCTTTGATATTGACCCACTGCCTGCGAAAAGTACCCATTACAGGAATCTTTTCTTCCGACCCCGCTACCGCAGGATTGAGAATCAACCTGTTCAACATATATTGACTTGATTGTGTCAGTTGTTGTGCTTTTGCATTTATAACAACTAATACAATCAGCATTACTATCCAAAACACTCTATTCAACTTATAGTTCTTTCTATCCATGATTTCATTTAAATCTTATCTGTCTTATCGTACTATGGTTACAGACCCTGAAAAAGAAGGGTCTCCATTACCCAGGTTAATGATATAGTAATAGGTACCTGCCGGAAGGTCCTTGCCATTTCTCTTACCATCCCAAGGTTCATGATAACCGGAAGAGGTGAAAACTGTTTCCCCCCATTCATTGATCACTTTCACATCTATCGAAGGGTAAAGTTGATAATCCCTTATCACCCATACATCATTATAATCATCTCCATTAGGACTAAATGCATTAGGAACGGTTACCACTGTAATACAATTCCTTGGATTAACAGGTACTTCCACACTTGCAGAATAAGAACAGCCGTGTGCATCTACAACCTGAACGGTATATATTCCTCCCAGAACATCGTGTATATCCTTACTTCCGACACCGTTGGACCAATAGTAATTATAAGGTGGTGTTGCTCCCGCTGTATATAAATATACAGCTCCATCATCATTATCTTTACAAGAAACTTCTCTGATATCAAACCCCATACTTAAATCGGAAGGCTGGTTAATTTGAATCGTGGCAAAGCCTGTACATCCGTTCGAATCGGCAATCGTCACAGAATAAGTACCTGCAGTAATATTGGTTATATCTTCCGACTTGCTTCCATTGGACCAGAGATAACTATAAGGACGCATCCCTCCTGTCACCGTAAGGTCCACAGCACCATCCGACCCGGAATAACATGTCACATCTGTCCCCGACACATTCGTAATAAGTAAAGTAGACTCTTTCACCTCCACACTATCCGAGTAACGACAAAGATTAGCATCGGTAATTGTCACATAATAGGTATTCTTTTTTAGGCTATCCAGATCTTCGGTAACATCTCCAAGTACAATTTCCCTATCAGACCAAACAAAACTATAAGGCATTGTACCTCCATTTACCGTAAGGTCTATCGCTCCGTCTTCTCCATTATAACATTTTACATCTGTTACCTCAAAAGAAACTGTTATGGGTAAAGGCTGAGTAACATTTATGCTATTGACAAGCTGACAACCATTATCGTCTGTAATAGTTACTACATGGGTGCCCGCTTCGAGGTCATAAACATCCTGTTCGGAAGATCCATTGGACCAGGAATAACTATAGACAGGAACACCACCGGAAACAGAAAGGTTGATTTCTCCATCATTTCCTCCATGACATTTAACATGAAGTACCTGATAACTACTTTGCAATTGTGTTGGCTGATATAATCTTATACTATCCGTTACACTACAGTTTTTTGAATCTTCCACAGTAACAGTGTAAAGTCCTGCCGAAAGCTTCTCCAGGTCTTCCACATTATCACCAGTCTCCTTCCAATCATATGAATAGGCTCCGGGATTACCACCGGTTACCGTGAGGTCTATCTCACCTTCCGGCATTTCAAAACACCTGAGGTCTTTCTTTACGAAAGATAAAACCATTTGCGGAGGCTCATTAATCGTTACGAAGTAATTACTGAAACAACCTGTGTTATCCGTTACTTTAACAAAGTAAGTACCCTTTGATAAATTGTTAAGGGTAGAAGAGGACGATCCGTTATACCATTCTATTACATAAGGGCCGAGCGCAGGTGGGCCGGATATAACTACGGTAGCTGACCCGGAAGCTTCTCCGTAACATCTTGCATCTGTTTTATTAAAAGTTACATCAAACCCACATGGTGTCAATACTTTCTCAGTATCATTACCGGAGATTGCCATAATCTCTCGTGGTAAAACAAAAAATGCAATTATACACAATAATGTTAAAAGCCTTTTCATCCTTTTATTTCACAATAGTTAAAGGGCCGGAATACACTTCTTTTCCGTCACCGGTATCAACAACACAATAATAAGTAGCAGGTGGCAAGGGCTCGCCGTTATACGTTCCATCCCAGGGAGACGTATAAGGAGAAGATTCAAATAATAGCTGCCCCCATTTATTAAAAACCTTTACATGGGAATTGGGATATAGCTGTATGTTCCTTATCTCCCAGGTATCATTTATACCATCAGCATTGGGTGAGAATGCCGTAGGAATAAACAAACACTCTCCTTCTCTCTTACCTATCTCGGCGGAACTATAAGCAGAACATCCCGATTGATCGCTAACAGAAAGGCTATATATTCCTTCCGGTAAATTTTGAATGATAGAATCGGTAACCCCATTGGACCAGGTATATTGATAAGGAGGCTTTCCTCCTACTACTTCTGCTTTAATATATCCATCCGTTTGTTCACTGCAACTGATATCTTCTGCAGTCAAAAATATTTTAATTTGTGATGGCTGAACAATAACCCCCTGGCTTCGGATAGTACAGCCATTCGCATCAACAACTTCTACCGTATACTTTCCTGCTCCGAGGCCGGTAGCTACCAACCCCATGGCACCATTGGACCATAATGCCGCATAGGGCGGTGTTCCTCCATTTACCGAAGCTTCCAGCACACCTGTCTTACTATTATAACATAAAGCATTAGTGGTATTTAAGGAAATTGTTAAACGAGCGTCGGGCTGGGTAACGGTTACGCTTTCATTTATCTTACATCCATTCTTATCGGTAACTTCTAATGTATATACACTTGCTCTCACATTACGAAGCACTGCACCTTTTTCACTAAGTGTAACAGAATTATTGAGCCAGTGATAGTCATAAGGAGTGGTTCCCCCTGTCACTGTGGCCTGTATTTCTGCATCTTTTCCGTCATAACATTTGACATGTTGCGTAACATCCAGTTGTAAGCCAAGTGCGGATGGAGCTACCAACGTTGTTGTCTGACCGGAAGTACAACCATGTTTATCTATAATAGTAAGCGAGTAAGTACCTTCACCAATCCCAATAATATCCGGAGTAGTTTGCCCGCCAGACCATAAGAAGGAATAAGGCTCAACGCCACCACTTACATCGGTATATATTTTTCCATCGGTATAGCCGGCACAGGAAGGATTAACACTTTTAACAATACTACTTCTTATTGGCCTTGGTTCTTTGAGTGTTATGGAATCAATCTTCTTACACCCGTTCATGTCTGTTACAGTTACCCGGTGCGTACCAGCAGGAAGCCCCGATACTACAGAAGTACCAGTAGAGTTAAATTCCCATAAGTAAGAATAGCCGGGCACTCCACCAATTGCCGTAACCATAGCTGTACCTGAATTGTCAGCATGGCAAATCAAATCCGTTCCGGACATGGAGGTGACTATAGCCGATGGCTGAGTTATTTCTGTATTGGCAATAACTCTGCAGCCATTCTTATCTTTCACGGCAACATAATACTTGCCTGCAGGAGCATTCGCCAGATCTTTGTTTTTACTTCCATCCGACCACAAATAAGAAAGTGGTTCTGTAGCGCCTGTAACTTCTATGGCTACGCTACCTCCCGACTCACCAAAACATGAAACATTAGTGGCCAGTGTATTTATCCTGAATTTCCTTGGCGTAATTCGAAAAGGATCGGGAATAGGAATTTCCGAGAAACCTCCAAGATTCCAGCGGTCATTAAAGTATGGAGGAAAATCAAATCCGGCCAAATGGATTGGCGGGGGCTGTACCAGCGGGCCTATTGGGAAACTAAATCCGGGAAGAGACAATTCAATGCAAAACTTACCTACAAAAGGAATACTGATACAAGTCCTCGGTATGATATCAAACTTATCAAAACTTACAGCAAATTCCAGCGCTGAAAATATCAACTCAACATCTACACGATCATAAGTCCTGTTAGAAAAATTATCGCCGGTGCGGTCTATAGCATAAGCAGCTTTGATATCCATAAAGGCATAATCACAAGGATACCTTATTGTCAGGTCCGCCCCGACCGGCAACTCTACTGTAGAAGCTTTTCCACTTACACTTGTACCTTTTTCATTATCTTTAATAAGGTACTCTGTCTCCACCGGAAAATCAAGCTTAAGGTTTACTTTGGGTGAAAAGCGAAACTCCTGATTCTGGCTGATAGGAAAGCCCAAATGCATGGTAAACAAAGTCCAGTCAATATTCAAATATCTTCTGGTACCACCAAAGTCCGGAATACCACCGGGTGGTAACTGTATACCTCCACTGACAGCAGCGAACACACTTCCTGCCGGAGGAGGCAAATAACTTAACATTTGTATTACATCCAGTGATGCATCGACATATACATCCGATCCGGTAGCGACAAGGTCTTTGCCATCAAGAGTTACAGTTGTAGTAACATTGGGAATACTCAGGTTGCCGCTCAGTGGTGTATTTCCCGGCAGGGATAAAGATATATCCTGAGTACAAACAGGCGGAATATTCAAACATGGATAGGTAATTTGCTCACTATTCACAC